>JBAVEE010001076.1:0-2512 GCA_049587575.1 Bradyrhizobium sp. | reverse complement strand
GCCGATGTCAGGAGCGTCCGTGCCGATGCTCATTATACAAGGGTGCATGACGGCACCCGCGAGCGGATGTGCCCGTGGTCGATCTCGGAGGCCGAAGCTCAGCTCGATCCCGGCCTGTTCGTCCGGGTGCACCGCAGCCATATCGTGGCGATCCCGCATGTCAGTTTCGTGCGCAAGGAGGGCGACGGCGCGGTGATCGAGCTCGACGGCCCGTCGCCGCATCGCGTTCCCGTGAGCCGCGCCAAGATCGCCGAGGTCAAGGCCCGGCTCGGGCTCGCCCGGCGCAATCATCACGTTTGAACGCGGCCTTGCCTCGCCCCGTTTGCCGGGTGAGCGACCGCATCGCGAGAATTTCGGGTCTCCCCGCGAAGCGCGGGCGACGGGGAAAACTTCGTTAGGTCGCAAAGCCTGACGCATTTCGTGCTTATCAACCCGCATTTCGTGCGAAATTCCTCTGCTTGTGACGAAGCGCTCGCGAGCGCCTTGTCTGTGAAAAATTCCGGGGAGAGCCTGCCGCCAACGTCTGTTTTCAAAAACACAAAGACGAATGGAGGAGACGATGATTCCTGGCCCGTTCAGCTATCACCGGCCGGCGACCGTGGCCGATGCGGTCAAACTGCTCGCGACATTGGGCGACGAGGCCCGCCCCCTGGCCGGCGGCCATAGTCTGGTCCCGATGATGAAGCTTCGGCTGGCCACGCCCGAGCATCTGGTCGATCTGCATGGGATCGACGGATTGAAGGGCATCCGCCGCGACGGCAACAGGATCGTGATCGGCGCCATGACCACCCAGCATGAGCTGCTGGCGTCGGACGAGATCGCCAAATCGCTGCCGATCCTGCACGAGACCGCACTTCTGATCGCCGATCCGCAGGTGCGCTACATGGGAACGATCGGCGGCAATGTCGCCAATGGCGATCCCGGCAACGACATGCCGGCGCTGATGATGACGCTCGGCGCCAACTACCGGCTCGAAGGGCCGGGGGGCGGGCGCGACATCGCCGCGGCCGAATTCTACCAGGGCGCCTATTTCACCGCCCTCGAGCCCGGCGAAATCCTGACCGCGATTTCCGTTCCGCTGCCTGCCGCCGGCCACGGTTACGCCTACGAGAAATTGAAACGCAAGATCGGGGACTACGCTACCGCGGCGGCGGCAGTGGTGCTGACGATGGCGAACGGCAAGGTCGCTTCCTGCGCGATCGGGCTGACCAACCTGCACGAAACACCGCTGCTCGCCACCGATGCGGCCAAGGCGGTGATCGGAACCGGCCTTGATGAGGCGGCGCTGAAAAAGGCGGCGGCGGCGGCGGAGGCGATCATGTCGCCGGCCGCCGATGCCCGCGGGCCGGTCGAATACCGCAAGCATGTCGGCGGCATCATGGTGACGCGGGCGCTGACCCGCGCCGCTTCGCGCGCCGGTTAAGGGGAGAGAAACAAAATGGCGAAGACCCATGTGACCATGAAGGTGAACGGCGCCGAGGTCGAAGGCCTCGTCGAACCGCGCACGCTGCTGGTGCATTTCATCCGTGAAAACCTGATGCTCACCGGCACCCATATCGGCTGCGAGACCACCCATTGCGGCGCCTGCACCGTCGATCTCGACGGCATGTCGGTGAAAAGCTGCACATTGTTCGCGGTGCAGGCCCAGGGCGCCGAGATCACCACCATCGAGGGCGTCGCCAATGCCGACGGTTCGCTGTCGGCGCTGCAGGAAGGTTTCCGCATGATGCACGGCCTGCAATGCGGCTTCTGCACGCCCGGCATGATCTTGCGCGCGCAACGCTTGCTGCAGGAGAATCCGTCGCCGTCGGAGGAAGAAATCCGGATGGGGATCTCCGGCAATATCTGCCGCTGCACCGGCTATCAGAACATCGTCAAGGCGATCCAGTACGCCGCCGCCAAGATCAATGGCGTTCAATTCAAGGAGGCTGCGGAATGAACGACATGACTCCCACGCGGGAACAACGCGAAGCCAGTCTCGAAGGCATGGGCTGCAAGCGCAAGCGCGTCGAGGATGCGCGCTTCACGCAAGGCAAGGGCAATTATGTCGACGATCTGAAACTGCCGGGTATGCTGCACGGCGATTTTGTCAGGTCGCCGCACGCCCATGCGCGGGTCAAATCGATCAACAGTGAAGAGGCGCTGAAGGTGCCGGGCGTGCTGGCGGTGATCACCGCCGAGACGCTGAAGACCGTCAACCTCGCCTGGATGCCGACCCTGGCCGGCGACGTGCAGATGGTGCTGGCCGACGGCAAGGTGCTGTTCCAGAACCAGGAAGTCGCCTTCGTCGTCGCTACCGACCGCTATGCGGCGGACGACGGCATCAACAAGGTGGTGGTGGAATACGAGCCGCTGCCGGTGGTGATCGATCCGTTCAAGGCGATGGACAAGGACGCGCCGGTGCTGCGCGAGGACCTCGCCGGCAAGACATCAGGCGCGCACGGTCCGCGCAAGCATCACAACCACATTTTTGAGTGGACCGTCGGCGACAAGGATTTGACCGACGCGGCGT
>JBAVEE010001075.1:0-1654 GCA_049587575.1 Bradyrhizobium sp. | reverse complement strand
CGGCGCGGACGTCGGCGAAGTCGAGATTGATCAGGCCTTCCTTGACCATCAGGTCGGTGATGCAGGCGACGCCCGAATAGAGCACCTGGTCCGCCATCGCGAAGGCGTCGGCGAAGGTGGTCTTTTCGTTGGCGACCCGGAACAGGTTCTGGTTCGGAATGATCAGAAGGGTATCGACCACCTTGTGGAGCTCGGCGATGCCGGCTTCCGCCGTGCGCATGCGGCGCTGGCCTTCGAAGTGGAACGGCTTGGTGACGACGCCGACGGTGAGAATGCCCATGTCGCGCGCGGTCTTGGCGATGACGGGCGCCGCACCGGTGCCGGTGCCGCCGCCCATGCCGGCGGTGACAAACACCATATTGGCGCCGGAAAGATGATCGCGGATCTCATCGATGACTTCCTGGGCCGCGGCCGCGCCGACGTCGGGCTGCGATCCGGCGCCGAGGCCCTGGGTGACCTGGGTACCCATCTGGACGATGCGCTGCGCCTTCGACATGGTGAGCGCCTGCGCGTCGGTATTGGCGACGACGAAATCGACCCCCTGCAGTCCGGCGGTGATCATGTTGTTGACGGCATTGCCGCCGGCGCCGCCGACGCCGAATACGGTAATCCGGGGCTTCAGCTCGCTGATGTCAGGGGGTGTTAGATGGAGTGCCATGGTTGCCTCTCGATTACGCGCGCGTTGGTTCGCCCCGGCCGACGGCCGCGGGAGTTGGTGAAAGTCGAATGGTGCGGAAAAGACTCATCAGAAGCCCTCACGAAGCCAGCGTCCGACTTTTCCGAAATAGCCGTCAGTCCCTGTCCTGAGCTGCCGCGTATGCCGCGGTTCGACGTGTTCAAGATGAGCGTATTGGGGATAGACCAGCAGGCCCGAGGGAACCGCGAACGACGCGCTCTTCGCCTCATTGGGGAGCCGGCCAAAGCCGAGCGGACGGCCGATCCGCACCGGCCGGCCGAGAATCCGGGTTGCAAGTTCGAGGGTGCCGGTGAGCTGGCAAGCGCCGCCGCTCAACACAACTCGCGCCTTCGGCTCTGCCGCAAAGGGAGAATCCGCGAGCCGGTCCCTGACCATTTCAAAAATCTCCTCGGCACGGTGCCGGACAATGTTCGCGATGGTGGCGCGGGACACGACCTGCGGAACATCCTGCTCGTTGTCGCCGGCCGACGGCACGGACATCAACTCACGCGTGTCGGAGCCGCCGGTCAGCACGGTGCCATATAACGTCTTGATTCGCTCGGCATCCGCAATGCATGCGCTGAGGCCGCGTGCGAGGTCCATGGTGATGTGTTGCCCGCCGAGCGCAAATCCGCTCGCATGCACGAAGCGGCCGCCGGAATAGGTCGCGATCGTGGTGGTGCCCGCGCCCATTTCCACCACCGCGGCGCCGAGATCGGCTTCATCGTCGGTCAATACCGAAAGGCCCGCCACATAGGGGCTCGCCGCCATGGCTTCGACATTGAGATGGCAGCGCTCGACCACCAGCATCAGATTCCTGGCGGCGGTCGCGTCCGCCGTGACGACGTTCATGTCGACGCCGAATTGCCGCGCCACCATCCCCCTGGGATCGCGAACGCCCTTGACGCCGTCCAGCGCGTAGCCGACCGGCAGCGCATGCAGCACGGTGCGGCCGTCGCCGGTGGCGTGGCGCATGCC
>JBAVEE010001074.1:0-3435 GCA_049587575.1 Bradyrhizobium sp. | reverse complement strand
TGCATGCGCTTAAGCTGGCTGAAGTCGAGGAGCGTTGGTCGAACTCGCGGAATGGGCAGCGTGCCCCATCGCCGGACGATATCGCTTGCGAAGCTACGGCGATTGCTGATCAGGTAAGACGCCAGCTGGAAACAGACCCGTACCAGCCTCTGCGATGGGACGTCGAGATCGGGGCGAGCCTTTGGGGAGTCGAGGCTGACGGCTATTATACCGACATTAGTCAGCCGCTAAATCCGGCTGAATCGAAGCGGCTTGCCCAGCGGGCCAGGTGCTATGAGCTGGCGGATCAGCGCTTAGCTGTGAGGGGGCTCGCTACGGAAGCAGACGACCGCGAGCGTTTGGCTCGCGTGGTTTCCCTCGAACTGCAGCGGTCGCACCGCTGACATTCGAAGCCATCATTCAAGGCTGGCTTGTTGAGAAGAAGCCTAACAAGCAGACGTAATACACTTGGCGCAAAGTCATGAAGCAGCTATCGGCGTTTCTCGGCCACGATGATGCACGTCGGGTTAGCCCGGATGACCTTGTTTCGTGAAAAGCCGACCTTCTCGCGAAGGACCTTAAGGCCAAGACCATTCGTGACAGCAAGCTTGCGCCTACGCGGGCCATTTTCCAGTGGGCGGTCGACAATCGAAAGCTCGGCCTCCAAGGTTGAGCCCGCCACCGCCTGGTAATTCAACAGCTTACCTCGCCGATCGGCGTCCGGACCCCACACGATTAACACGTAAGTCTTCTATTTTAGTTGCACCTCGACTTTGCCGATCTTGCCGTCGAACTTGAACGGACCACGATCGAAGTAATCGAGCGAGACGGTCGAACCGAGATCGACGCCGACGTCGAAGGTCTCGCTTGCCGAGAATGCGGCCGGCACCGTGCGCTTGACCGTTGTGCGCGCGACTTCCTGCCCATCGACCTTCAAGATGATTTCGGCCGGTGACAGCGGCTTGGGACTATCAAGCCGGGTCGTGACCTCGATGCGTCGTTTACCGGCTGGAACCTTCGAAGCGGAGCGCGCGATGTAGCGCTCGATGATCATCATGTTGTATTCATAGACGAGGTCGCCCTTGTCCATGTACAGCGTGACGCCGCCGCCAGCTCCGCCCAGCGCATAGAGGACGCCGGAAGCATTTTCGCCAAGCTCGGCATCGATGGTCACCGTGTTGTTTTCGCGACCAATGCCGGGCGCTGAGAATTCAGGCATACGCGTCGTCGTCGTGTCGAACCGCCAGCTTGTGTAGGGCGATTTGATACGATCTTCGGGATGCAGGCGAAGCCAGATACCAGCGCCGAGCGGGTAGACCTTGTTGGCCTTGGCCTGCTCGTCGAACACCCTTTGCAAATTCGCCAGACGTTTTGGCTCGGTGCCTGCGAGGTCGTTGGCCTCGGAGAAATCCTTGCTGATCTGGTAAAGCTCCCACTTGTCCTTGGCCGAATCCCATGTGGCGAGGCCGGGGGCGCCGGGCAACCATGGCACCAGCGGACCGAAGGCCGCCGCAATCCAGCCGTCCTGATAGATCGCGCGGCTGCCATTGTTGTCGAAGTACTGGACCTTCTTGCGTGTCGGCGCCTTCGGATCGCTGAAAGTATAGGCGAGGCTCACGCCATCGATCGGATCCTGAACAAAGCCGTCGACCACCCTCGGTGGCTTGATGCCGACGATCTCGTAGATCGTCGGTGCGATATCGTTGACATGGGTGAACTGGGGCCGCGGCGTGTGATCGGGTTTGATGCCCTTCGGCCAGGAAATCACCATCGGATTGCGCGTGCCACCGAAGTGCGACGCGACCAGCTTCGTGTGATGGAACGGTGTATTGCCGGCCCAGGCCCAGCCAGCGTGATACATGCTGTCCGTCTTCGGCGACCCCAGCGCGTCAAGCCCGCCGATTTTGTCCAATGCGGCGATTTGCTGTTCGACGGTGTTCGGAATTCCGTTCTGCGCCAGCAATTCGCTGATGGTCCCGTTCTGGCCTTCGGCGCTCGCGCCGTTGTCCCCGAAGATATAGATGACGATGGTATTGTCGCGAACGCCGAGACGATCAAGCTCATCCACCACCCGGCCGGCCTGCACGTCGGCATGCTCGACGAAGCCGGCGAAGATTTCCATCAGCCTACGCTGGAACGGGCGCTGCGCTTCGGGAATGCTATCCCAGCCGGGCATCGATTCGGCGCGCGGGGTGAGTTTGGTGTCGGCCGGGATCCAGCCCAGCTGCTTCTGGCGCGCGAAGACGCGTTCGCGGTAGGCATCCCAGCCGTCGTCGAACTTGCCTTTGTACTTGTCGGCCCATTCCTTGAAGATCTGATGCGGCCCGTGCCCGGCGCCCGGCGCCCAGTACAGGAAAAACGGCTTGTCGGGTGCGAATGCCTGATGGTGCCGCAGCCAGTCGATGCCGTGCTGCGCGAGGTCTTCGGTGAGGTGATATTTTTCATTGTGCGGCGGCTCGATCTGGTTGGTGTTCTCCACCAGCCGCGGCTCCCATTGCGACGTCTCGCCGGCGAGGAAGCCGTAGAAATAGTCGAAGCCGTGTCCCGTCGGCCAGCGATCGAATGGACCCATCGATGTGGTCTGGTCGGCGGGCGTATTGTGCCACTTGCCGATCGCCGCCGTCTTGTAACCGTAGTCGCGCAGGACTTCCGCCATCGTGGCGGAGGTCTTCGGAATGATGCCGGTATAGCCGTCCCAATCCACCGCGCGCTCGGCGATCGTGCCATTTCCGACGCGTTGGTGATTTCGCCCGGTTAGTAACGCCGCGCGCGTCGGCGAGCAGATCGAGGTAGTATGAAACGTGTTGTAGCTGATGCCCTGATCGGCAATTTTACTCAGCGTCGGCGTGTTGACCTCGCCCCCGAACGTGGAGGCCTGGCCGAAGCCGACGTCGTCCATCAAAATGATGAGTACGTTGGGCGCACCCTCGCGCAAATGGTTCGGCTGTGCCCGTCGTTTGTGGATCGAATCTTGCAACCTCGGTGCCGCGACGCTCGCCGAGGGCACCGGCGGGAATGGAAGCAGGGAGCCATCCGTCGGGGCCGCGGCCGGCACGCTTTGCGCCGCCGCGACATCGAGAGGGAAGAGCTGGGTTGCGCCCAGCGCCATGGCCAGAAGCAATGCTGTCGATCGCGCGCTCATTTCATTCTCCCTTCATGAACGCCTGCCGGGCCCACGATCGTGGCTGATGGTGCAGCATGGGCACCAAACGGGCGGCCTACTTCGACGAGCTTTCCCTCAGCTTGGCGAGGACCTCATCCATGTTGAAACTGGCCGCCTTTTTGCTTTCCGAAGTTGCGCAAGCAATCAATGCGAGCGATCCGAATACCAGTTTCCCAGTTCTGCTCATGGTTTGCCTTCCTGTAATCTGTCCCGCCATGCGCTAACTGAAGCCGTCTCTTCGGGTCGCATCGAACCGAGTGCTTTCAAAGTTCCTATTTTTTCAGATACGAGAT
>JBAVEE010001073.1:0-6190 GCA_049587575.1 Bradyrhizobium sp. | reverse complement strand
GATCACGGTCTTCTCGCCCCACATCTTTTTGAACGCGGGCACGAAGGCCTTGTTGTTCGGATTGTCGAGCGACTGGAAGTACTTCATGCAGGCATAGGCGCCCGCGATGTTCTCGCCGCCGATGCCGTCGATTTCGTCTTCGGTCACCGAGATCGTGAGCAGCGTCTGTTTGGAAAGGTCGATACCGGCCGCCTTGAGCTGCTTGTAGAACGCGACGTTGGATCCGCCGACGACGTCGGTGAAGATCACGTCGGGCTTGGTCAGCTTGATCTTGTTGATCACCGAGTTGAACTGGGTATTGCCGAGCGGGTAATATTCCTCGCCGACGACTTTGCCCTTCAGCACGTTCTCGACATGCTTTCGTGCGATTTTGTTCGACGTGCGCGGCCAGATGTAATCCGAACCGACGAAGAAGAACGATTTTGCGCCCTTCTCCTTGGCGATCCAGTTCAGGCCGGCAAGGATCTGCTGCGTCGCTTCCTGGCCGGTGTAGATCACGTTCTTGGACTGCTCGAGGCCTTCGTAGAAGGTCGGGTAGTAGAGCATGCCGTTGTATTGTTCGAGGACCGGGAGCACCGCCTTGCGGGAAGCCGAGGTCCAGCAGCCCATGATCGCCGCGACCTTGTCGTTGACCAGAAGCTTCTTGGCCTTCTCGGCGAAGGTAGGCCAATCGCTGGCGCCATCTTCCTGGATGAACTTGATCTTGCGGCCGAGGACGCCGCCGGCGGCGTTGATCTGTTCGATCGCCAGCTTCTCGGCTTCGATCGAGCCCGTTTCCGAAATCGCCATCGTGCCGGTGGCCGAATGCAGGATACCGACGGTGACGTCAGTATCGGTAACCGCGAGACCCGTGGTGTTAACCGCAGAGGTTGCCGGCGCTGCAAAAGATGGGCGAGGAAGCACGGTAAGGGCGGGTATCGCCGCGATTCCCATCAGCAGCTTGCGGCGAAATGCCGACTGCAGCCCCTGTTTAGTGTCGTCTGACATGATTACCCCATTTTTGGTTCGAGGACGCGCTATTGGTCAGACGAGGATTGCTGAAATTGTGCAGCGCACAGATACGCAAGATCGCGTATATTGCACCGCAAAATAGCGACGTAGGTTTTGGAATCGAAATTGCAGGCGGATCACTGACATAGGTGAGGAGTTCAAAGTGGCAGGGCGGCAGCGGATCGACCGCGTCAGACGCCAATATAATCAATGGGTTGCGAACCAGACGCTGGAGGATTATGCGCTCCGCTTCACGGCCAAGAGTGCGCGGCGGTGGTCTGCAGCTCGCGTCGCCAACACCGCGCTGGGCGCTATCTCGTTCCTGGCGCTGGAGGCGATCGGCGGCACCATCACGCTCAATTACGGCGTCACCAATGCAGCGACCGCCATCCTCGTCGTCAGCGTCATCATTTTCTTCTGCGGTCTGCCCATCGCCTACCACGCAGCGAAATGCGGCATCGACATCGATCTTCTGACGCGCGGCGCCGGCTTCGGTTACATCGGCTCGACGATTACCTCGCTGATCTACGCATCCTTCACGTTCATTTTCTTTGCGATCGAAGCCGTCATTCTCGCCACCGCGCTGGAGATGTGCTTCGGCATCCCGCGCCCGATCGGCTATCTCATCAGCGCCGTCGTCATCATTCCGCTGGTCACCCACGGCATCACGCTGATCAGCCGCTTCCAGTTGTGGACGCAGCCGCTGTGGATCGTCTTGCACATCATGCCGTTCGCGGCGATCGCCTATGCCAATCCGCACTCCTTTGTGGAGTGGACCAAATTTCCCGGCGAGCACGGCGACCCTGCGGGCCATCTCGATCTGTTGCTGTTCGGCACCGCCGCCTCGGTGGTGTTCTCGCTGGTGGCGCAGATTGGCGAGCAGGTCGACTTTCTGCGCTTCCTGCCTCGTGACCGCCGGACCTCGAAGACCTCGTGGTGGATCGCGCTGCTAAGCGCCGGCCCCGGCTGGATCGTGCTCGGCGCGCTGAAGCTGCTGGCCGGATCCTTCCTCGCCTTCTTTGCACTCAGCCATGGCGTCACCAACGAGCACGCGGCCGAGCCCGCGCATATGTATCTCGAAGCCTTTCGCTACGTGCTGTCGGACCCGGATCTTGCCCTGGCGTTGACCGGCACCTTCGTTATCCTCTCGCAGTTGAAGATCAACGTCACCAACGCCTACGCCGGTTCGATCGCATGGTCGAACTTCTTCTCCCGCCTCACCCATAGTCATCCCGGCCGCGTGGTCTGGCTGGTGTTCAACGTGCTGGTCGCATTGCTGCTGATGGAGATCGGCGTCTACAAGGCGCTGGAGCAGACGCTGGCGCTTTATTCAAACGTCGCCATCGCCTGGGTCGGCGCGCTGGTCTCCGATCTCGTCATCAACAAGCCGCTCGGCCTGCGCCCGCAGCACATGGAGTTCAAGCGCGCCCATCTCTACGACATCAACCCGGTCGGCGTCGGCGCCATGACCATCGCCACCATCGTCTCGATCAGTGCGTTCTATGGCCTGTTCGGACCTACGGCAAAAGCGCTGGCGCCGTTCGTCGCACTGGTCGCCGCCTTCGTCACCGCGCCGCTGATCGCGTTCGCTACCGGCGGCAAATATTACATCGCGCGCAAGCCGAAGCGGAGCTGGCTGAATGTCGAGGCGATCCAGTGCTGCATTTGCGAGCATACGTTCGAGCCCGAGGACATGGCGTCCTGCCCCGCTTACGCCGGACCGATCTGCTCGCTGTGCTGTTCGCTTGACGCGCGCTGTCACGATCTCTGCAAGCCGCATGCGCGGATCCAGGCGCAGGTCTCCGAAACCCTCGGCAAGCTGCTGCCGCAGCCGATTTATGCCCGGATCAACTCGCAGCTCGGGCATTATCTCGGCGTCTTCGCGGTTTCCGCCGGACTGGTCGGACTGACGCTCGGCCTGATCTATCTGCAGACGTCTGCGGCGGTTCAAGCCGACAGTCCGCAGCTATCCGATGTTCTCTGGAAGGTGTTCTTCGCGCTGACCATCATCATCGGTGTCGTCGCGTGGCTGTTCGTCCTTGCGCAGCAGAGCCGGCGCGCGGCCGAAGCGGAAACCAGGCGACAGACCGCGCTCCTGATTCAGGAGATCGACGCCCACAAGCGCACCGACGCCGAATTGCAGCGCGCCAAGGAGGTCGCGGAGTCCGCCAATCTTGCCAAGAGCCGGTATGTCGTCGGGTTAAGCCATGAATTACGTTCGCCGCTGAATGCGATCTCCGGCTATGCGCAACTGCTGGAGCAGGACACGAGCCTCAGTGCAAAGCCGCGCGATCAGGTCCGCGTGGTACGCCGCAGCGCCGATCACCTGTCCGGGCTGATCGATGGCATTCTCGATATCTCAAAGATCGAAGCCGGCCGGCTCTATCTGTCGCGGGACGAGGTTCGTCTCGGCGAATTCCTCGACCAGCTCGTCGGCATGTTCCGCCTGCAGGCCGCCGCCAGGGGCATCGATTTCGTGTTCAAGCGGCCGGCGGTGCTGCCGGCCGTGGTATTCGCCGACGAAAAGCGGCTGCGCCAGGTCCTGATCAACCTGTTGTCGAACGCCATCAAATTCACCCAGGCCGGCAGCGTGCAGTTCGTCGTTCATTATCGCAGCCCTGTCGCCGAGTTCGAAGTGATCGACACCGGACCGGGAATCCAGGCATCCGACCTTGAACGCATCTTCGCACCGTTCGAACGCGGTGCCCTCGGCGTCTCGCAGCCGCAAAGCGGGACCGGTCTCGGGCTGACCATCAGCCGGTTGCTCGCGGGCGTGATGGGCGGCGACATTCGGGTCACCAGCACGGTTGGCGTCGGCAGCAACTTCCGCGTGAAAATCCTGCTGTCGGAAGTGACAAATCCGACGCGGATTGCGCCGGTCGACGCGCCGGTCTTCGGCTATCACGGTCCGCGCAAGACGATCCTGATCACCGACGATGATCCCGTCCAACGCGATCTCCTGCGCGAGGTGCTTGCGCCGCTGGGCTTTATCCTGCTCAGCGCGCCGGATGGCGCGGGCTGTCTCGCGCTTGCCAAGCATTGCCGGCCGGACCTGTTCCTGCTGGATATCTCGATGTCGGGCATGGATGGATGGACCGTGGCCGAGACGCTGCGTTCGACCGGTCACCATCAGGCCCGTATCCTGATGGTTTCGGCAAGCGCATTGGAGGCGCATGGCGCGCCACTGGCGCAACCCTTCCACGACGGCTATCTGATGAAGCCGATCGACATTCCAAGGTTATTGGAATTGATCAGGCAGCTGCTCAAGATCGAATGGCAATATGAAACCTGTCAGGCCGCCGTCCCGCACTGGAAGCCGGACAGCGGCTCGCGGCCTCCGCTGAAGCATGTCGAGGAACTGATCAGCCTTGGGCAATTGGGTTACATTCGCGCGATCCAGGTCAAGCTCGACGAAATTGGAACCGACTACCCCGAGCATGCCGACTTCGTGTCGCAAATGCACTCCCTGATCGATCGCTTCGACCTCGATCAGTACATGGCCAACTTGAAGACGCTGCACAGCTATGATCACTGAATCAAAAAAGCGCGACGTCGTACTCGTCGTCGACGACTCGCCGGAAACGCTGCGCCTGCTGACCGATGCGCTTGATAACGCCGGCATGACCGTCATGGTTGCCATGGACGGGGCGGCCGCCATGCGAATCGTCGATCAGATCACGCCCGACATCATTCTGCTCGACGCCGTCATGCCTGGCATAGATGGCTTTGAAACGTGCCGGCGCCTCAAGCGCGATGCGGGTTTGAGCAACGTGCCGGTCATCTTCATGACCGGGCTGGCCGAGACCGAGCACATCGTCAGCGGACTGGAAGCCGGCGGCGTCGATTATGTCACCAAGCCGATCGTCATCGAAGAAATGCTGGCCCGGATCCGCGTTCATCTTGCCAACGCACGACTGACCCAGAGCGCCCGCGCGGCACTCGACGTGTCCGGCCGCTTTTTGCTCGCCGTCAGCCGGCAAGGCACGATTGTGTGGGCTACGCCGCAGGCGCAGAAATTGCTGTCGGAAAGTCTCGCGGCCGGCACGGACGACGGATTCGTGCTGCCCGATCCCATGCTGCAATGGCTTGAGCAGGCCCAGAAAGGCAAAGCCGGATCAAAGACCCAGGCCATGGCGTCATTTCCGGAAAATGAGCAGCTTCGGCTGCAATATATGGGAAAACTCGGGCCCAACGAATTCCTGCTGCGGCTGGCAAAGGATGCAGGCGCCGGCACGCCCGCGGAATTCTCCAGCGAACTCGGCTTGACCAGCCGTGAGGGAGAGGTGCTGTCGTGGCTGAGCAAGGGAAAAACCAATCGCGACATCGCCCAGATCCTCGGCCTCAGCCCAAGGACGGTGGACAAGCATCTTGAGCAAATCTACGCCAAGCTCGGCGTCGAAAATCGCACCGCCGCCGCGGCCATCGCGACCAGCACCGGCCGGCGCAACTCGTAACTCCCAAACTCGCAGCCGACCAATTAAGCTCGGGACTGGCGCTGACCGGCCCGTCATGTTAGCCGCTTTCAGACTGACGCCCGCATGGCAGGAAATTGATGTTGGAAGCAGTGATCTGGGATTTCGGCGGTGTGCTGACCTCATCGCCGTTCGAGGCGTTCGCGCGCTTTGAGACCGAGCGCGGGCTACCCGCCGATATCATCCGGCGCACCAATGCTGCCAATCATCTGGAGAATGCCTGGGCGAAATTCGAGCGGGCCGAATTGGACATCGAAGCGTTCGATCAGCTGTTCGCGGCTGAATCGCAGGCTTTGGGAGCGGAGGTCCGAGGCCGGGACGTGCTGCCGCTGCTTTCAGGGAACCTGCGGCCGGAGATGGTGGAAGCGCTGAAGCGGGTAAAGACCCGGCTCAAGACCGGCTGCATCACCAATAACCTTCCCGCCAACGCCATCGGCAGCGCGAGCGGCCGGACACTTTACGTCGCGGAGGTGATGGCACTGTTCGACCACGTCATCGAATCGGCCAAAATCGGCTTGAGGAAGCCCGACCCGCGCATCTACAGGATGATGGTGGATGCTCTCGGTGTCGATCCGACAGCCTGCGTCTATCTCGACGATCTCGGCGTCAACCTAAAGCCTGCGCGCGAAATGGGCATGACCACGATCAAGGTAGTCAACGCAGCCCAAGCCCTCGCCGAGCTGGAAGCGGCAACCGGGCTATCGCTGCGGTGAGCAGCTGAACTCGAT
>JBAVEE010001072.1:0-5099 GCA_049587575.1 Bradyrhizobium sp. | reverse complement strand
CGTTCTCTCCAGAATTCGGGGGCGGACCTTTGTCGTCAGCCGTATAGCTGAGCGGCGGGCGATCAGCAAAACCGGAATCCGGTTCTGCCGGGCAAACGGCAGTTTTTCCCGCGGTCGCATTCCAGATGTCTGGCGATTCAGTTCAGGCGTGCCGGCCGATCATCCCGCTCCGAGTCGGCAACGTTCGAAACGAACGGCGCCGCTGGATCCAAGGGAGCGACGGCAGCCGGCGTTACGGCCTGCGCCGCGGCTTTACGCTCCTGGTCGCGATAGGATTTCCATCCGGCGGGCAGACTGAGGAGATACAACACGCTGCATACGGAAAGAATATACCAGGGATAGCCGATCAGGAGCGCGATGAAGAAAACCACCGAGACAAAGACCGGCAACACCATTTCCGGGGGCACGCGCATACGCATCGTCTTGCCCGAGAACACCGGCAGCCGCGACACCATCAGGAACCCGATCATTAACGTATAGGCTGCGGTCAGCACGGCCGGCGGTTTCGGCACGCCCAGGAACGCAAGATAGATGGGGAGCAGTACGACGATCGCGCCCATCGGCGCGGGAACGCCGGTAAAGTAATTTGCCGCAAACGCAGGCTTGTTGGGATCGTCCATGGTCGCGTTGAAGCGCGCGAGCCGCAGGCCGCCGCTGATGGCGAAAACCATCGCCGCGATCCAGCCGCCATTGTTCAGCTCGTGCAACTGCCAGAAATACAGGATCAGCCCGGGCGCGACGCCGAAATTGACGAAATCCGCCAGGCTGTCGAGTTCTGCCCCGAATTTCGACTGGCCCTTGATCATGCGCGCCACGCGACCGTCGATGCCATCGAGCACGGCCGCGAACACGATCGCTGCCACCGCCAATTCCATCCGCCCTTCCGTGGAGAGGCGGATCGCGGTCAGGCCTGCGCAGATCGCGAGCAGCGTGATGAAATTCGGCACCAGCATCCGCACCGGGATCGAGCGAAACCGGCGGCGGCGCATTTCCTGATGTTTGGGATCAAGCGGCATGGCTCGCCCATATATAGCAAGCGCCGGCCCCTTTCGCCATCGTGGCGGCCACCCAATCGGCTCGACCGCCTTGATGGTTAATCGACGCGGTAGGTCCGCCCCGGATCGCTCAGCTTGAAATCGGCCAGAATGGTCTCCCCGGCCACCGCGGTCTGCCCTTCCGACACCAGCGATCGGGTGCCTTCGGGCAGGTAGACGTCGAGGCGCGATCCGAACCGGATCAATCCAAACCGCTCACCTGCGCCGATCGACTGACCTTCCCGAACGAACGATACGATCCGCCGCGCCACCAGGCCCGCGATCTGGATCACGCCGATGCGCCCGTTTGGGGTGGAGATGACAAGCGAATTGCGCTCATTGTCCTCACTGGCCTTGTCGAGCTCGGCGTTGATGAAGGTGCCCGGCCGATACGCGATGCGATCAATCCGCCCTGCGACCGGACTGCGGTTCACGTGACAGTTGAACACGCTCATGAAGATCGAGATGCGCGGCAGCGGCTTGTCGCCGAGACCGAGTTCGGCCGGCGGCAACACTTGGGTCACCATCGAGATACGCCCGTCGGCCGGCGCCACCACGATTCCCTCCCGTACCGGTGTCACCCGCACCGGATCGCGGAAAAAAAGCGCGCACCAGGCCGTCAGCAAGGTGCCGATCCAGCCAAGCGGCGTCCAGATCCAGAACAGGATCAGACTGACGAGCGCAAAGCCGCCGATAAACGGGTAGCCCTCGGGGTGAATGGGCGGAATCTGCGCGCGGATGGAGTTGGCAATCGACATCGAGACTCACTGTCATCTTTCCCCTCTCCGTTTTGGGAGGGAATTGCATTTAGATCATTCTGCCGCGGCCGGGGTGACCAGGGTATCGTCGACCGGCGGCGGTGCGCGGTTCGGCGCTTCGTTCTCGTCGGCGATCCGCGCCAGCCTCTCCCGCGCTTCCTGGGCTTCGCGCTGCCGGTTCCACATACTGGCATAAAGTCCGCCGGTTGCCAAAAGCTGGCCGTGGGTTCCGCGCTCGGCGATGCGGCCCTGATCGAGCACGATGATTTCGTCGGCGCCCACGATCGTGGACAGCCGATGCGCGATCACGAGCGAAGTGCGGTTGCGCGACACCCGCTCCAGCGCGTCCTGGATTTCCTGCTCGGTGTGGCTATCGAGCGCCGATGTGGCCTCGTCGAGCACCAGGATCGGCGGCGCCTTGAGAACGGTACGCGCGATCGCGACGCGCTGCTTCTCGCCACCTGATAATTTCAGGCCCCGCTCTCCAACCTGGGTCTCGTAACCCTTCGCCGACATCTTGATGAAGCCGTCAATTTGAGCCAGCCCCGCCGCCTCTTCCACCTCGGCATCGCTGGCGTCCCAGCGGCCGTAGCGAATGTTGTAACGGATGGTGTCGTTGAACAAGACCGTGTCCTGCGGCACCATGCCGATCGAGGCCCGCAGCGAGGTCTGCGTGACGTTGCGGATATCCTGGCCGTCGATCAGAATCCTGCCGCTTGAAACGTCATAAAGCCGAAACAGCAGGCGCGAAATCGTCGACTTGCCGGCGCCGGACGGCCCGACAATCGCGACCGTCTTGCCGGCCGGCACCTCGAAACTGAGACCCTTGAGGATCGGGCGCTCCGGATCGTAGGCGAATTGCACATTGTCGAAGCGCACGTTGCCAGACGTCACGATCAGCGGCCTGGCGCCCGGAATATCCTTGATCTCCGGATTGCGCGACAACACGTTGAACATCTTCTCGATGTCGATGACCGCCTGCTTGATCTCGCGATAGACCATGCCCATGAAATTCAGCGGCTGGTAAAGCTGGATCATCATGGCGTTGACCATGACGAAATCGCCGACCGTATTGGTGCCGTTGCGCACACCGAACGCGCACATCACCATTGTCGCGGTCAGGCCCGCCGTGAAAATGATCGCCTGGCCGGTATTGAGGACGGCGAGCGAGGTATAGGTTTTGACGCTGGCCTGTTCGTAACGCTCCATCGAGCCGTCGTAACGGGTGGCTTCGCGCTCTTCGGCGCTGAAATACTTCACCGTCTCGTAGTTCAGAAGCGAGTCGATCGCCTTGGTGTTCGCATCGGTGTCGGAATCGTTCATCTTGCGGCGAATCTCGATCCGCCATTCGGTCGCGATATAGGTATAATACATGTAGATTACGACGGTGATCATGGTGACGAGGACGTAACGCCAGTCGAACTTCCACAGCAGCACCGCCATCAGCAGCGAAACCTCGACGATGGTCGGCACCAGTTGCAGGATCACCATCCGCACGATGACTTCGATGCCGGTGCGGCCGCGCTCCAGCACGCGCGTCAGCCCGCCGGTCTTGCGCTCGAGATGGAAGCGCAGCGACAGCTCGTGCATGTGGACGAAGGTGAGATAAGCAAGCTTGCGCACCGCGTGCATCGCCACGCGCGCGAAAATTCCGTCGCGCCACTGGGTCAGCACCGCCATCAGCACGCGCAGGCCGCCGTAGCTCAAGGTCATGATCAGGGGCGAGGCGATCAGCCATAGCGTCCAGTTTGACGATTGCACCGGCGCGGTATCGGCGCCGGTCAAGGCATCGATCGCCCATTTGAAGGTGAACGGCACCGACAGGGTGGCCAGCTTCGCGGCCAGCAGCAGCACCACCGACCAGACCACGCGCATCTTCAGATCGACGCGGTCGCCGGGCCAGATATAGGGCCACAGATGCCTGAGCGTCCCGGTCAGGGTCGCCTGTCCGAAGGATTTATCGGGAGCGGACGCATCGCCGGCGCCCCGGGCCGAATCAGTATGAGCCATCGAACTGGGCCCGGCGCACCACGGCGCACTGGTTCGGCGCGCGCATTTTTACATTTTTCCGCATTCTGCCCGTCATATAGAGCGTTTGGCCGCCGCGTACACCCTCAAGGGAACCAAATTCTTTCGCGATTGGCGTGGATCTGCGGTCAGATTTCATTCGCCAGCCAAATCCATTAAGGCTTGACGGCTTTTACGCTGCAGTGCCAGATAACGGATATGAGCAAAATCAAGACAGTCTGCGTCTATTGCGGCTCCGGCCCCGGCACAAATCCCCGCTTCGTCGAAGCCGCCACCGCATTGGGCAAGGCCATGGCCGAAAGCGGCATCCGCCTCGTCTATGGCGGCGGCTCGATCGGACTGATGGGCGCCGTGGCCAGCTCCGTGCTCGATCACGGCGGCATGGTGACCGGCATCATACCCGGCTTCCTGACCGCCCGGGAAAACGCCCTCAAGCGGGTTCAGGAACTGATCGTCACGCCCGACATGCACGAACGCAAGCGGCTGATGTTCGAACATTCCGACGCGTTCGTGGCGTTGCCCGGTGGCATCGGCACGCTGGAGGAACTGGTGGAGCAGCTGACCTGGCAGCAGCTCGGCCGCCACTCCAAGCCGGTGCTGCTCGCGAACATCGAGGGCTTTTGGGAGCCGTTGCTCGCGCTGCTCGCCCATATGCGCGAGACGCAATTCATCCGGGCAAGTCTTGCGGTTGATATTCTGAAGGCCGAACGGGTCGAGGATATCCTGCCGCGGCTGCAGGCCGCCGCCGCGCGCGCCAGGGAAGGCACCGCCGAGATGTCGCCCGAAATCGCCCGCCGCCTGTAGCAGGCCGCCGGGCTTACAGGGCGATTTCCGCGTCATCCCCGGGGAACGTCACCGCCTCGATACGATTGCCGTCGGGATCCCTGATGAACGCCGCATAGTAGCGGACGCGATCATGCGGGCGCAGGCCCGGCGCGCCGTCATCGCTGCCTCCGGCGTTGAGCGCCGCGGCATGGAACGCGTCGACCTCGCCGGCCGATTTCGCGCGAAGACAGATATGGCTACCGTTCTCCGGCGGCACCGGTGACATCCCGGCCCGCAGGTTGATCCAGAGCTCGGGATAGCTTTTGCCGAAACCGACCATGGCAGGCCGCGTCACCTGTCGCGACATCCCGAGCGGCGCCAGCGTCAATTCGTAAAAGCGCGCGGACCGTTCGAGGTCGCTGACGCCGACAGAGACATGGTCGATCATGGGTAGCTCACGTTAGCGCGGATTTATGCACGCCGGCTTGTTCGACCCACAAGGCCTGTGTCGACA
>JBAVEE010001071.1:0-2429 GCA_049587575.1 Bradyrhizobium sp. | reverse complement strand
TCTCGGTGCTGTTCACGTTCACCGACTTCCAGCTGATCTGGGCCCTGACGCGCGGCGGCCCGGTGAATGCCACGCATTTGATGGCGACCTTGAGCTATCAGCGCGGCATTATCTCAGGCCGCCTTGGCGAGGGTGCCGCGATTGCCACGGCCATGATCCCGTTCCTGCTCGCGGCGATCGCGATTTCCTGGTTCGGCATGCAGCGCCGGAAGTGGCAGCAAGGATCGAACAATGACTGACTCTGCCTTGCCATCGAAGATTCCGACCGTCCTCGCGGGCGACGACAGCGAGGGCATGAGCTATCTGGAATCGTTGCCGCGCCGTGTGGTGACGCTCTATCTGCCGCTGTTCGTGATCCTGGTCGTGCTGCTGTTTCCGTTCTACTGGATGGCGCTGACCTCGATCAAACCGGACGAGCAGTTGATCGACATGAACACGTACAACCCGTTCTGGGTGGTGCATCCGACGTTCAAGCATATCAGCAAGCTGTTGTTCGAGACCCAATATCCGCGATGGCTCTGGAACACGATGTACGTTGCGGTGGGAGCCACCACGCTCTCGATCTCCGCCAGCGTATTGGCGGCCTACGCCATCGTGCGCCTGCGATTCAAGGGCGCGGACACCGTCGGCGCGCTGATCTTCTTTGCGTATCTGGTGCCGCCGTCGATCCTGTTCATTCCGCTTGCATCGGTGATCCAGGCCTATGGCCTGTTCGACTCGCCGCTGTCGCTGATCCTGGTCTATCCCACCTTGCTGATTCCGTTCTCGACCTGGCTCTTGATGGGGTACTTCAAGACCATTCCCTATGAACTGGAGGAATGCGCCCTGATCGACGGCGCGTCGCGCTGGCAAATCCTGACCCGCATTATCGTGCCGCTGGCGATTCCCGGCATGATCTCGGCCTTCATATTTTCCTTCACGCTCTGCTGGAACGAATTCATCTACGCGCTTACCTTCCTGCAATCGACGCAGAACAAGACCGTTCCGGTCGCGATCGTGAACGAATTCGTCGATGGCGATATTTACAAATGGGGTTCGCTGATGGCGGGCGCCCTGGTCGGCTCGTTGCCGCTGGTGATCCTCTACGCGTTCTTCGTCGAGCACTACGTGTCGGCGATGACCGGAGCCGTGAAAGAGTAAACGCGGGCCCGCGGCCGTGAAATAAGAATAAGAAGGAGTGGGTCTTGCATATTCTGGTTTTGGGCGCCACCGGCATGGTCGGCCGCAAATTGACCGAGCGGCTGCTGCGCGATCGCCGTCTCGGCGAGCGCGACATCAGCCGTATGACGCTGCAGGACGTGGTCGCCCCCGCCAACCCGGTGAAGGCTGAATTTCCGGTCGATACGGTGACATGCGATTTCGCCGTACCCGGCGTCGCCGAAAAGCTGGTCGCCGATCGTCCCGACGTGATTTTTCATCTGGCGGCGATCGTCTCCGGCGAGGCCGAACTCGACTTCGACAAGGGTTACCGCATCAATCTCGATGGCACGCGGATGCTGTTCGATGCCGTCAGGCTCGCCGGCGGCGGTTACAAGCCCAGGGTCGTCTTCACGTCGTCGATTGCGGTATTCGGTGCGCCGTTTCCCGAGGCGATCGGCGACGAATTCTTTCATACGCCGTTGTTGAGCTACGGCACCCAGAAGGCGATCGGGGAACTGTTGCTCGCCGATTATTCGCGCCGCGGCTTCATGGACGGCGTCGGCATCAGGCTGCCGACCATCTGCATTCGCCCCGGTCTGCCGAACAAGGCGGCCTCGGGATTCTTCTCCGGCATCCTGCGCGAACCGCTGGCGGGCAAGGAGGCTATCTTGCCGGTGTCCGAGGACGTCCGGCACTGGCATGCCTCGCCGCGGTCGGCGGTCGGCTTCCTGATCCACGCGGCGACCATGGATACCGCAGTGATGGGCGCGCGCCGCAACCTCACCATGCCCGGTCTTTCCGTTACCGTCGGCGAAGAGATCGCGGCGCTGAAACGGGTCGCCGGAGACAGGGTGGCGGCGCGGATCAAGCGCGAGCCGGATGATTTTATCATGAGGATCGTCGCCGGCTGGCCTCGCAAGTTCGATCCCAGGCGGGCGCTTCAGCTCGGATTTACTACCGCCTAAAAGACCTTTGACGACATCATCCGGATTCACATCGATGACGAACTTGGCGGCAAGTTCGTCGCCTGATCCTTTCGCGAGAGTTTTAGGGAGAACGACCATGACAGCCAGCATCGTCGGATGGGCGCATACGCCCTTTGGCAAGTTCGATACCGAGACGGTCGAGAGCCTTGTGGTTCGGGTCGCGAACGAGGCGCTGGCGGACGCCGGCATCGCCGCCGCCGACGTCGACGAGATCGTGCTCGGGCATTTCAACGCCGGGTTCTCGCCGCAGGATTTTACCGCCGCACTGGTCCTGCAGGCCGACCCGCATTTGCGGTTCAAGCC
>JBAVEE010001070.1:0-3671 GCA_049587575.1 Bradyrhizobium sp. | reverse complement strand
GTTCTGCGACGGAGACTAGCACGTTGCGGCGACTAGCGAGAGCGCGATTGACGCCGGCGGTGGAAAATTGCCGGGTTCACGGGGAGCCTTGATCAAGATCAAGGGCGCGGCTTGCGGCTTGTGCTGTTCTCTTCAAATGTAAGGGAAGAGCGCGGCTGAAGAAATTCGGAGCTGGCTTCCCTGGACGTCTTACCCGGCTCGGAGGTTGGGCGTCGGATGCTCGCCGCGCTTCGGGGGCGTCTGTTGCCCACTTTCAGGCAGATTTGCAGCGGCGAGAATTATCATGCGGACCTATTATTTCGACATCAAGGATGGCGTTCCCACCAGGGACAAACGGGGGCTGGATTTTCCCACCATCTCGGCGGCGATCGAGCACAGCAGGAATCTCGCACAAAAGATTCGCGACGATCCGCGATCCAGGGATCCCGCCCTTTCGATTGTTGTCATCGACGAGTCCGGCACCGAGATTCACCGCGAGCGCGTGTACCCGGAAACACCGATATTGGGCATGTCCTTCAGCAGGATCGGGTAACGCTCGCAACACGATTGCCCGGAATACCTGTAGCATCCGACCGGAAGCTCGGTGCTATTTCCCGCTGGCAATACGAAAACAGCATCTCGGACATCTCGCCAATCGACATCCGGAAGCCATCGAATCATAGCCATTCAGGCGGCTCGCGAAGTTGACCCAACTGAATCCGGGAAACGACGTAACTTGCATCAACGAATGTCCGCCCGGGGCACAGACTCGGCCGGCGGCGGCGACAAGGATCGACCGATGCGCTTGAGCATCACGCTGGCTCGCGTTGCGCTATGGTCAAGCAGCCAGCGCCCGAACGCAGGCGGCGACAACGCAGGCGCATAGAGAAATCCCTGGACGACGTCGCATCCAAGGTCGGCGAGCAAATTCCGCTGCCCCTCGGTTTCGACGCCTTCGGCGACGACGGTGAGTTGCAGGCTCTGGCCGACGCGAACGACGGTGGTAACGATCGCCCGCGCACCGGAGTCGCTCTCGATATCGCGCATGAAGCCGCGGTCGATCTTCAGCTCGCGGATGGGCAATTGCGTCAGCCGGCTGAGGCTCGAATAGCCTGTTCCGAAATCATCCAGCGAAAGCCCCACTCCCAGCTTGCGAACGGCATGCATCGTCTCGATCGCGACCGAGCGCTCGTTCATGATCACGCCTTCGGTAATCTCGAGCATCAGCA
This sequence comes from Bradyrhizobium sp., assembly GCA_049587575.1. Taxonomy (GTDB): domain Bacteria; phylum Pseudomonadota; class Alphaproteobacteria; order Rhizobiales; family Xanthobacteraceae; genus Bradyrhizobium. The sequence goes on along the minus strand of JBAVEE010001070.1, from coordinate 2,463 downwards.
CTTCCGGCGGCAGGCCATGGTCTGCGAGGATCTCGGCGACCGAGGCGGCCAGGCTGGCGTTCTGGAAATTGATCGGAGACAGATTGACCGACACGCAGGGGATATCGAGCCCCCCTGCACGCCACTCCGCCATTTGCCGGCAGGCCTCGCGTATGGACCACAGGCCGATCTGCTCGATCAGTCCGCACTCTTCGGCCAGCGGGATGAACTTCGCAGGCGATACCTCGCCGAGCACAGGATCATGCCAACGCGCCAGCGCCTCGACACCATGGATGGAGCCGTCGATCGTCCGGATCTGTGGCTGATAATGCAATTTCAGGGCGTCACTTGCGATCGCGCCGCGTAACGCCGCGCTGTAGACCAACCGCTGCTCGGCGAGCCTGTTCATGTCGGCGCTGAAGAAGCGGTATGTGGAGCGGCCCGCCCGCTTGGCCTTGTACATCGCCGCATCGGCCTGCTGTATCAGGGTATCGATGTCGGTCGCGTTGTCCGGATAGACGCTGATGCCCATGCTGGCGGACATCGGCACCTGCCTGGTTCCGATCCGGAGCGGCGTGACCAAAGCCTCGGTAATCCGCTGGGCGACCAGCGAGGCTTCGGCGGCGTCACGGTTCGGCAGGACGATCACGAATTCGTCGCCGCCCAGACGGCCCAGCATGTCACCCGGCTGAATTTGCTCGCGCAGCCGCCGGGCAAACTGGACGAGCAGTTCGTCGCCGGCGGAGTGTCCGAGCGTATCGTTGACGTCCTTGAAGTTATCGACATCCAGAAATGCCAGCGCAACGTGTTCTCCCTGGGAACAGGCCTGGATCGCCTGGGAGATCAGCCCGCGCAACTGCGCGCGGTTTGGCAGCCCGGTCAGCATATCCTGATATGCGAGCCGCGCGATCTGGGCTCGGGCTTCGTTGCGCTCGATCGCCAGCGCCCCGAGATGGACGCAGGCATCGACAATGGACTGATGCCAGCGGCTCGGCGCACGACATTCCCGGAAATAGAAGGCGAAGGTTCCGATCACGCGGCCGTCCTTGGCCTTGATTGGCGTGGACCAGCAGGCGCGCAAACCGACTTCAAGCGGCCGGGTCTTGAACGGCTGCCAGCGCGGATCGGTGTCGATATCCATCGCCAGCACCGGTTTCCCGAAAAATGCCGCGGATCCGCAGGAACCGATATCGGGACCGATAGCGATGCCCTCCAGCGCCCGGGAATAGTCTTCGGGAAGGCTGGGGCCGCCCAGTGGATGGACCAGACCGCCGGCGTCAACATGGAGCAGCGAAGAAACCACATCTGGCGCGATTTCCTCGACGCGCCGGCAAAGCTGGTCGGCGATATCCGTAATCGGGATTTCGTCAGCCATAGCGGTCATGATCAGCTGCTGCAGCGACCGCAATTGCCGAGTCTCGGTGATGTCCGTCAACAACGCGCAGATGTACTTGACCCGACCGCGATCGTTGCGGAACGTGCTGACATCGGCCGAGATCCAGACTTCGTCGCCGTTCCTGTCGTAGCTGAGGATTTCCTCCTCGCCGCCACCTTCCTCGCCTATCACGCGTCGCAACCTTGCCAGCGTCCTGCGGTCGGTATGCCGGCCCACAAACAGCTCGTTCGCTTGCCGGCCCTCCGCTTCCTCGACCGAGTATCCGAACACTTCCGAGAAGGCAGCGTTGGCGTAGAGGATCCTTAGAGTATGATCGGTGACAACCACTCCTCGGTTGGTCCGGTCGGCGATCAACGTGAGCAACGCCAGTCTTTCGCGTAGTCCGACCTCGGCGGTGACGTCCCGAACGAATGCGACGGTGCGGTTTCCACCGCCGGCCTCGACGCGCGAGAGCGACAGCGCGGCACGAATCCGGCTGCCGTCCTTGCGCTGGATCGTCATCTCGAAGCCGCGGCGCCGGGAAGCGTCGTCGCCGTTCGCCTGACCTGAGGCCGACGCCGCAAAATGTTGCTGCAGGTCCTTCAGTCCCAGGCGGCTGACATGGCAACCGAGCACTTCGGCCCGGTCCAGCTGCCACATGAGTTCGGCCGCCGCGTTGAAATAGCTGACGTGAAGATCGCTATCGACGATCACGACTCCGTCGTTCGCCCGCTCGAGCACGGCCGGCAGGAAGTCTGGGGTTTCGATCGCCGGGCAATCGTGAGCGCGCATCGTCCAATCCTGATGCCGGCCTGGAAGCCATCGAGGCTTGGCCCCCTTGGTGGGGAACCATGTCGGCCGAAAAGCATATGGGTCGAACGGTGTCAAAAAGGTTGTTCGGGCTCGTCGCGCTCGGCGGAAAGGTTTCATCCTTAAGAAATCGCTACCACCGGTACGGCTGTGGCCTGGATGGCGCCGCGAGGCATCATGTTCACTGCGGGTGACCGGCTGTAGAAACCCGATGCGCGTGGGAGCTCCGGTTCGCCCCAACGGTAACCGCGATGCGGGCTTTTACCGGTCGCCCGCCTCATCTCGTTAGGATTTTAGCG
>JBAVEE010001069.1:0-1615 GCA_049587575.1 Bradyrhizobium sp. | reverse complement strand
GGTCGACACGTTTCGGTTCGGCATCTTGATCGCACCCAGGGCGTCCGCGTCAAGCGTCACGTCCGCGAGCAAGAGCCCATCCGGATCGAGAAGACTAGACGACCGATTCCATGAAATCGGCATTGATGGAACTGGAAGGGTGTTGGCGGATTCCTCAGTTGCAGTTGGCTGAATGAGGGATGGCATCATGGCAAGATGGCGGCAAGCGATCGAATTGGCGATGAAGGACGAGGACATTGATCGGCTGATGGTGATTTCGCGGTCGCGCACCGAGGCGGCGAGCCGGGTGGAGCGGGCGCAAATGCTGCTCAGCTACCGGAAGAATCCGTCGTTCTTTGCGGTCGGGCAAAGACTTGGCGTCCATCATCAGACGGTGCAGCGTTGCGTCGAGCGGGCGGTGGCCTATGGCGCGCTGGCGGCACTCGATGACCGACCCCGACCGGGCAAGGAGCCGATGATCACGCCGGAGGCGAAAGCCTGGCTGGTGTCTCTGGCATGCGACAAGGCCAAGGAGCACGGTTATCCGCACGAGTTGTGGACGACACGGCTGCTGGCACGCCATGCCCGCGCGAATGGAGCCGCGGCGGGACACGACTGTCTCGCCCATCTGGTGCAGGGGACGGTGTGCAAGATCCTCGGCCAAGAGGAAATCAAACCGCACAAGGTGCGTTACTATCTGGAACGCCGCGATGCCGAGTTCGAGCAGAAGATGGCGGAAGTTCTGTGCGTCTATCGCGAGGTCCAGATCCTGAAAAAGGCCGCCGCCAAGGCGAAGAAGGCGAAGCAACCGGGCAAGCCGGTGGCGATCGTCTCTTACGACGAGAAGCCGGGAATCCAGGCGATCGCTACGACAGCACCGGATTTGCCGCCGGTGCCTGGCACCTACGCGACCTTCGCGCGTGATTATGAGTACAAGCGCCATGGCACGCTCAGCCTGTTGGCCGGAATCGATCTGCTTACCGGGAAGGTCCATGCCCTGGTCAAGGAGCGTCACCGCAGCCGCGAGTTCATCGAATTCCTCAAGCTGCTCGATGCCGCTTACCCGGCCAGTACGGCGATCAAGCTGATCCTCGACAACCATTCGGCGCACATCTCCAGAGAAACCCAAGCTTGGCTCGCCGCTCAACCGGCGGGCCGCTTCGAGTTCACCTTCACGCCCAAACATGGCTCCTGGCTCAATCTCATCGAGGGCTTCTTCTCCAAGTTCGCCCGCTCGGTCCTGCGCCACATCCGCGTCGCATCAAAACAGGAACTCAAGGACCGTATCGTCGCCGGTATCGACGACGTCAATCGTCACCCCGTCATCCACACATGGTCCTACAAGCTCGCTGAGGCCGCATGATATGATTCGAACCACGAAAACGCTGACCTAGTGATCAAAAATTCGAAGAAGGTGCGGCAGTTCAGATTCTCGTCAACCGATATGAGAGAGCCCCTGCGGCGAGACGAAGGTGCATTGCACACCACGGCGCTATTTGTGCCGCTTGCGATCTGTCCATGGCGGATCAATACGGCCCGGAGGTCGATGGCCTCATCCATGTCCACCACCTAACGCCCATTTCCAGCGTTGGCAAACAGGCAGTCATTGATCCCGTTCGCGATCTTAGCATTACAG
>JBAVEE010001068.1:0-2732 GCA_049587575.1 Bradyrhizobium sp. | reverse complement strand
GGCCGAGGTCTATATCGGCGAGGAATTCATCGGCGTGTTGTTCGTCGACGATGAGGACGACGACCGCTCATTTCAATTCCAGATGGCGATCCTCGAGGACGATCTGGTCGAGCAGGGCTGACGTCTGCTTGGACCGGCGCTTGAGGCGTCATTGCCAGCGACAAACGCGAAGCGTTTGCGCAAGGCAGCGCAAGCGACCAAGCAATCCATTTTTTCTTGATGCTTTATGGATTGCTTTGCCGCAATGACGGATGGTGCAAGGCCAGTGCGATCCGTTGGCTCGCCTTCAACGGCGCCGCTATCCGCCCGCGCCGTGCAGTTGCTGCGTCAGGCGGTCCATCGCATCGGCTACCTCGCGCCAGTTCTCAAGCCAGCTCCGTGGAAAGCGGAATGTCAGATCGGCCCCCTCGATGCGGCGTTCGCTCAGGCACATCCCGGGCGTTGCGGCGTCGCGGGTGCAGCGCGCATGGATATTTGGCGTGCTTGCGAAGAACAGATCCTCGTTGCCGTAGGGCGAGCCATCGCGAAAGGCGCGCATCGTCAATCCGTCTTTTCCGGGCGTCGCGGCTTCTTCGAGATAGCGCGGGTAGATGGTGCGCACGCGGGCATCGGGCGCCAGGGAGTCATGATGCGCCGATATCGACAGGAAGATCCGGTCGATCGGCTGCACCGCTCCTTCCACACTCTCGGCGCTGACGTGCTTCGGCGCTTCGGGCGCCTGCAGTGAAGGAAACGCGAAGTTGAGATCGACGCGTTCCTGCGCTCCGGAGTGGCGCTGGATCTTCATGCGGATCGCCGCGGTCGGAACGTTGAAAAGGGTGGCGCCGATGCTCATCGGCAACCGTGCCGGACCGCTTGAAACGTCCGGTCCCCAGGTCGGCCACAGCAGGTAGGCGATCAGGCCGATCGCGCTCACCGTGACGGCACAGGCCAGCATGATCGGCAGCAGGTGGCCGCGAGGATCCTTGCGCGTATTGCGTGCGATATGCTGGGCCGTCGAAAAGAACGTCATGAAAGCGCATCGTGAGGGGGGTGTCGGGGGCTGGCCCCGAATCAGCTTCGAATATGCCATGCCGCAGCGCACTTCCGCACGATTTCCCGCAACGGAACCCGTGCGGGAGATGGGCAAGCCACGGCTCCGGCATGTCTGCGTTAACCCTTTCTTAAGGATGATGTGGCGGCCGCCGGCCAATTTTGCGAAGCAATGCGGGTTCCTGTAGCGGATGAACCTGCAATGTCGCCTGATGCGTTTAATTCCCTGTTCTCTCTTTGCATCGGCTTCGCGCTAGCCGGCGCGCTCGCCAGCGGATATCAGGCGGTGGTGCAACGCCCGGCGGGCTTTGGGTTGCTGCAGGAGGGCGTGGCGACAAAGACCTTCGCCGCGGTGCCGTTTCTGGTGTTCGCCGCCCCCTTCATCATCATGCGCAATACCCTGCGCGGTGCGCGGATTGAACGCCGACGCCTCGAATTCGTGATGATGGCAACCGTATTGGCGGGGTTCTGGAGCCTGATGTCCGGAACGTTTTTCCTGATGACGCTGCGCGCCGCCGGGCTGCTGGTCTGAAGCTTTTTGCCATGACGCGTTTTCCTGACGCGAACCGGCGCCCACTTCGCTTGAAAACGCTTTGGCAGCTATGCCAGAGTCTCCCTGGAATGGGAGATCAATAGCGCATGGCGATCTACGAACTCGACGGGCAGGCGCCCGAACTTCCCCTGGACGGAAACTACTTTATCGCCGACACCGCCACGGTCATCGGCAAGGTCCGCCTGCTGAACAGTGCGAGCGTCTGGTTCGGTGCGGTGTTGCGCGGCGACAATGAGTGGATCGAGATCGGTGAAAATTCCAATGTGCAGGACAATTCAACCTGCCACACCGACCGCGGCTTTCCGCTGACGATCGGAAAGGATTGCACGGTCGGGCACAACGTCATCCTGCATGGCTGTACGCTCGAAGACGGAGCCCTGGTCGGGATGGGCTCGATCATCATGAATGGCGCAAGGATCGGCCGCGGCAGTATCGTCGGCGCCGGCTCGGTGATCACCGAAGGCAAGCAATTTCCCGAGCACTCGCTGATCATCGGCGCGCCGGCGCGGGTGATCCGCACCCTCGAGCCTGCGCAGGTGGCGGCGATGGGAAGTGCGGCGAAATTCTACGTCAGCAACGGGCCGCGATTCAGCAAAGGGCTGAAGAAAATCGGCTGAGGGCGCTGCTCAGCCGCCCTCGGATTCGCCGGCCTCGATCTCGCCGGAGGCCTCTTCGTGACCGGCGGCCCAGAGCGAATGTTGTTCGCTGCCGTCGCGATACGGATTGCCTTCGGCGGGAATATTCTGTCGTGCGGCGCGCTGGCCTTGCTCGAACGGATCCGGATCGGGTGTCATGATCTTCGCTTTCCTTGAGGGCTCGATTTTGCGTGGTTTTTCTCAGGCGCATCCGCGAGTGATGCGCTCTTGCGGAGCGCATCCTTGAGGTCGACGGGGATGCCATGCTTCCTGAGCAGGTCGGCAAACGCCTCGTCGGCCAGCTCCTGAATGGTCGCCATCCTGTCGCGCCCAAGCTGCTTCAGCTTGTCGAAAGTGTCGTCATCGAAGGCGATCAACTTGCGCACGCGTCGCAGGCTCCTTGAACGTCTTTCTGAAGGATTATCAGGGATCGCCCGACACGCCTAACGCTTAATGAAGCGCGACCGCTGCAGCCCGGATCATAGAATGATCGCGATCCGGTCGCGCAGAAG
>JBAVEE010001067.1:0-2067 GCA_049587575.1 Bradyrhizobium sp. | reverse complement strand
CTTCTGCTGCATCAATTGAAACGAGATGCTTTGATCGGCCTGGACCGAGCCAACCAACAGCCCGGTATCCTGCTGCGGGACGAAGCCCTTCGGAACGGCTGCATAGAGATAGAAATTCAGGCCGAGCGTCGCCGCCAGAACCAGCATCACCAGCCGCGGATGACGAAGCGCGGCGGTGAGGGTTCGCCGATAGAAGTTCAGGACCGCATCGAACACGCGTTCGCTCGCACGGTATATCCGTCCGTGCGGCCGGTCGCGCTCGCCGCGCAGCAGTACCGCGCACATCATCGGCGTCGTCGTCAATGACACCACCAGCGAGATCACGATCGCAATGGTGATGGTCATGGCGAATTCGCGGAACAGCCGGCCGACCAGGCCGCCCATCAGCAGGATCGGAACAAACACCGCGATCAGCGACACGCTCATCGACAGCACTGTGAAACCGACTTCCCTCGACCCCAGAAGCGCGGCCTGCAGCGGCGGCTTTCCTGCATCGAGGTGGCGGGAAATGTTTTCCAGCACGACAATGGCGTCGTCGACCACGAAACCGGTCGCGATCGTGAGCGCCATCAGCGAGAAAATGTTGAGGCTGTATCCGAGCAGGTACATCACCGCGAATGTCGCGACCAGCGACACCGACACCGCCACCACCGGAATCAGCGTCGCCCGCGCGCTGCGCAGGAACGCGAACACCACGAGGATGACCAGAATCACGGCAAGGATCAGGGTGATCTCGACGTCGAACAGTGAGGTCCGGATCGTGGTCGATCGGTCGACCGCGAGATTGACGTCGATCGCGGGCGAGACCGAGGCCCGCAATTGCGGCATCAGCGCCTTCACGCGGTCGACCATTCCGATGATGTTGGCGCCCGGCTGCCGATAGACGATCATCATGACCGCCCGCCTGCCGTTGGAAAGCCCCAGAGTGCGCAGGTTCTCCACGGAATCGAGCACCTCGCCGACATCGGCGAGCCGCACCGCCGCGCCGTTTCGATAGGCAACCACGAGGGATTTGTAGTCCGCCGCCCTGAGCGCCTGATCGTTGGAATAGATCTGGTAGCGCTGATCGCCGACGTCGATGCCCCCCTTCGGACTGTGGGCATTGGCGCTGCCGAGCGCGGCGCGGACATCCTCCAGGCCGATGCCGAATTTGTACAGCGCCAGCGGCGCGAGCTCGACGCGCACCGCGGGCAGCGACCCTCCGCTGACGCTGACTTCGCCGACGCCTTCGACCTGCGATAGCTTCTGCGCCAGCACGGTGGAGGCAGCGTCATAGAGTTCGGCGGGAGGCAGCGTATCCGACGTCAGCGTATAGATCAGGACCGGCGCCGAGGCCGGGTTGAACTTGCGGTAGGTGGGATTGCTCCGCAGCGCGGTCGGCAGATCGGCGCGCGCGGCGTTGATCGCCGCCTGGACGTCGCGCGCGGCGCCGTTGATGTTGCGGCCGATGCTGAACTGCAGGTTGACACGCGCCGAGCCGAGCGAACTCGATGACGTCATCTCGGTGACGTCGGCGATCTGGCCGAGATGGCGCTCCAGCGGGCTTGCAACGGTGGTCGCCACGTCCCCGGGGCTCGCGCCCGGCAGCGTGGCCTGCACCGAAATGGTCGGGATATCGACATCCGGCAGCGGCGAGACCGGGAGCTTGAAAAAGGCAATGACGCCGGCGGCAACCAACCCGAACGTCAGCAGCGTCGTCGCGACAGGCCGACGGATGAACGGACTTGACAGACTCATGAGCGAACTTGATCCTCATTCACCTTATATCGAGTAACGTGATCCGTCCAAACGATCGGGATTTCCGGATCAGGACCGCGCTGATCTCCGCCTCGTCCTAGGCCGCCGGCCGGCCGCCATCGATCCGATTCACCGCGCCGGCGATGTCGCGCGCGATGCTCTGCCGGTCAACCGGTATTTGAAGTATCCGCACGACAAACCCATTGACATATTATAATACAGAGAAGTTCACGTCCGGCTTCGTCGTCTTTATGAGACCGGCAGAGCCCAAGCAAAAAATTCAAACGGAGGATGCGCTATGGCAATCGAGATCGACGCCCACGGTAGGGG
>JBAVEE010001066.1:0-2802 GCA_049587575.1 Bradyrhizobium sp. | reverse complement strand
CAGAACGTGGGCCACCAGGCGCGCCGCAGGCGCCGTATCGGGCAGGCCGATCGGCGAGATGACCTTCAATTCCTTCACGAGTTCGATCCCCTTGAGGCGTAGCGCCACCAGCGGTCCAGCCCGGACTTCATCCGCCACCGCCGCTGCGATCACCAGCGAAACGCCCCGGCCGGCGCGAACGGCCCGCTTCACCGCCTCGGTATTTCCAAAGCCTCCGATGGTCGTCAGACCCTCCGCGAATGGCCCCAGTTGCTTTCTCAGAAGCGTATTCGTTCCGGTTCCGGCTTCGCCCCCCAAAAGCGTCTGGCTTGCGAGTTCGCTTGCCTCGATCGTGTCCCGTACGGCCCAGGGATGATCGGGGGCCACAATGACCACGAGCGGTTCCTTTCGCCATGTATGCTCGCAAAAGCCGGCCCGACCGCTCCACCACTCCATCAGCCCCACGTCGGCGGCGCCGTTCGCCAGCCGGTCGGCGACGTCGGGGTTGGGGCCGATCCACAGATCGACCGAACACGGATCGGCCGCCTGAAAGGAGGCAAGCATGGTTTGCAGCAGATAGGTGCCGATGTTGCTCGACGCCGCAATGCGCAGGGGAGCTTGGGCGATCGCGGTTCGGCTCCGCTCGGCGGTGTCCAGCATCGCGCGGGCAAGCGGCGCGAACGTCGCGCCCTGATGCGTCGGCCCGACAATTCCGCGCCCGCGGACCAGCAGCGGCGCGGCCAGGTCTTCCTCGAGCTGCCTGATATGCTCCGCGACGGTCGAGGGCGACAGATCGAGGCCGCGCGCCGCGGCCCGGAATCCGCGTTCGCTGAGAACGGCTAGAAAGGTCTTAGCGTGAACCAGATTGAGCATGGACGAATTGCCTGCCAGGGTCATTGACCGCGCCAAACGGGATACGACCGGCGAGAACGTCTAGGATGCTGCGTGCGGCGGAAAGTTCGATCTCGCGCCGAACTTCAGTGACGCCCGATCCGATATGCGGAGTGAAGACCGTCGGCGCCGATGACGCGGTAAGCCGTGGATCGACCAGGGTCGGCCGGTCCGCTATCGCCCAATCCTCGCACTCGAACGCATCCGCCGCATAGCCCGAAAGCTGCCCACGGGCGATGGCGTCCGCCACGGCGCTCTCGTCGACCAGCGAGCCGCGAGCGGGATTTACAAGTCTCGCGCCGGCCCTCATGCCCGCAATGGTTTCGGAATCGATGATGCGCCTGGTGTCGGCGGTCAACGGCAGGGCGAGCACGAGGTAGTCGGAGCTGCCGATAACCTCCTCAAAGCCTGTCATGGTGACATAGGGCCAGGATTTCGCCTGCGTCTCGGAAACCGACTGATCGTAGGCCAGCAGCCGGCATTGGAATCCGGCCAGCCGTTCGGCGATCGCGCGTCCGACGAGACCAAACCCGACGATGCCGACCGTAGTGCCGGCGAGACCCGCGCCATACAACTCGGCGCGCCAGCCGCGAAATCCATGCTGCTTGATGCTGCGGTCGCCGGCGACAATGTTGCGGCCCAACGACAGCATAAGTCCGATCGCCAATTCCGCGGTCGGCACCGTCAGGAGATCGGGAACAATCGTCAGCCACACGCCGGCATTTGTCGCGGCCTCAACATCGATATTGTCAAATCCCTTCAGCGCCGCGCCGATGACGCGAAGTTCGGGGCAGGCGGCCAGGAAGGCGGCGTCGATCCTGTCGTTCATGAACACCAGCAGTCCGGCGGCATCCCGACATCGCTGTCGAACTTCCTGATACGGCCACGGCTCAAGCGCCGGATTGACCACAACGGTTGCATGTTCCTCGAGCAGAGACCTGGTCTCGGGGAAGACGGGGTTGGTCACGACAATTTTGGGTCTTTCGGTCATGGCGTCGGTCTCTTCGGTTATTTCAGGTGGTTCCGCAGAGCGGCACCAATGCCATCCACGATCGTCACGCAGATCAGAATGCAAATCAGGATCGCCGAAACTTGCGCATATTCGAGGACGCGCAAGGCAGCGATCAGTTCGAAACCGATGCCTCCCGCGCCCACGGCGCCGAGGACTGTCGAGGCACGAAAATTATATTCCCAGCGGTAGATGGTCGTGTCCGCAAGCTGCGGCATGGCCTGCGGCAACACCGCATGCCAGATGACCTGGAACGGTGAAGCGCCCGCGGCCCGCGCCGCCTCGATCGGCTTCGGATCGACATGCTCGATGCTTTCGGCGAAGAACTTTCCCATCATGCCGACCGAATGCAGGCCGACAGCGAGCACGCCGGGCAGCGCGCCGAAGCCGACCATGGCGACGAAGATAATGCCCATGATGAGTTCCGGGATCGATCGCAGCAGATTCAGGATTGCCCGGGTCGCAAGGTAAACGATCCGATTCGGTGTGGTGTTATGGGCGGCAAACAGAGCCAGCGGCAGCGAAAGTGCGACGGCGAGCGCGGTTCCCGCGATCGACATCGCCAGCGTATCGGCCAGCGGCCTGAGCCAGCTGTGATAGCGTCTGAAATCGGGTGGAAACATTTCGCTGGAGAGCTGCCTGATCGCCGGCCAGGCGTCAGCGAAACGCCGCGGATCGAGCAGGCCGGTGAGCGACATCGCGGTGACGATCAGAACGGCGGCGAGCAGGATGACGACGCCGCGCCTGATCTGCGCGGAGCCTGCCCGGGCCAAAATGGCGTCGTAATGTGCGGGAGTTGCGTAGCTCATCCCTTGAGCTTCGAAAGGTCGAGATCGAGCAATTTCGCGGTCTCCCGCAGGATGTCGTACGCGTGGTCGTCGGTCGCCGCGAATCTTTCCGCCCGGAAGGTCTTCAGTATCTCC
>JBAVEE010001065.1:0-6588 GCA_049587575.1 Bradyrhizobium sp. | reverse complement strand
ATCGATCCACGGGCCGCGGGCGAAGTGCCGTCCACCAAGGGCAAGCTCGGCGGCTGACTTTGCTTCTCGGCGGAGATTGTGGGTGCCCCCTTGTTTCCTGAAGTTCGTTTCAGGGGGCCGCAAGTGTTGACGAACTTCGGAAACGGGGCGCCAGATGCCGATTTACACAGTTCATGCTCCGGTGACCAACAGCGCCGATTTCCGCGCGACCGACGGCTTCACCTTCGTTCGCGACGGCTTTCATGTCTGGGCCGCCCTTTTCGGAGTGGTGTGGCTCGCCTGGCATCGTCTGTGGCTGGCGCTGATCGGCTGGATCGTCCTGATCATTGTCGTCGACGTCGGAATGCTTCGCCTTGGCGTTGGCGGGACGGCGATCTTTCTCGTCGATGCGCTGCTGGCGCTGCTCCTGGGATTTGAAGCCGCGAGCCTTGAGCGCTGGACCTTGTCGCGGCGCAACTGGCGCCAGCTCGACATCGTGGTCGCCGAGGACCGGGAGGCGGCCGAGCGGCGATTTTTCGATCGCTGGACGGCCAAGCAGCGCGCGTCCAGCAACGATCAACCGGCGGTCGATCGCGGCGCGCCGCCGCCGACGCGGGATGTTGCGGGCCAGGGATTTTCCCGGCCGCCGCCGCTGCCGCGCGACGAGATCATCGGGCTGTTTCCGGAACCGGGAGCATCGCGTTGAGCGTTGCAATCATCGATTACGGCTCCGGCAATCTGCATTCTGCTGCCAAGGCGTTCGAGCGCGCAAGCCGGAGCATGGACGCCCCGGAGAAGATCGTCGTGACCCGCGATCCCGAGGTGGTGTATCGCGCCGATCGCATTGTGCTGCCCGGCGTCGGGGCTTTCGCCGATTGCCGCCGCGGCCTCGACGCGCTTGACGGCATGATCGAGGCGATGACGGAAGCGGTACGCAACAAGGCGCGGCCGTTCTTAGGCATCTGTGTCGGCATGCAGCTGATGGCGACGCGCGGCAAGGAACACGTCATCACCGACGGGTTCAACTGGATCGCCGGCGACGTCGAAAAGATTTCGCCGCGCGAGGAAAATCTGAAAATTCCGCATATGGGCTGGAACACGCTCGACATGGTCAGGGAGCACCCGGTGCTTGAGCGGCTGGTGCTGGGCCCGAAAGGCCGCCACGCCTATTTCGTGCACTCCTACCACCTCAACGCGACCAATGAGGCGGACGTGCTGGCGCGCGCCGATTACGGCGGCCCGGTGACGGCGATCGTAGGCCGAGACACCGCCATCGGCACGCAGTTTCACCCGGAGAAGAGCCAGCGCTTCGGACTGGCCTTGATCTCCAACTTTTTGAAGTGGAAGCCGTGAGCTTACTCCAAGCCATCGCCTCAATCACCCTCCTCCCGCGAGCGCTTGCGAGCGGTGGGGAGGGGAGTTCGCCATCATCTTTCCGGGAAATCGCTGCATGATCCTCTTTCCCGCCATCGATCTGAAGAACGGGCAATGCGTGCGCCTCGAACAGGGCGACATGGCGCGCGCAACCGTGTTCAACCTCGATCCCGCGGCACAGGCCCGCAGCTTTGCCGCGCAGGGGTTCGAATATCTGCACGTGGTCGATCTCGACGGCGCCTTCGCCGGCAGGCCGATGAACGCGCATGCGGTCGAGGCGATGCTGGGGGCGGTCTCCATGCCGGTGCAGCTCGGCGGCGGGATCCGTGATCTGAAGACGGTTGAAGCCTGGCTCGCAAAAGGCGTTGCGCGGGTCATCATCGGCACCGCGGCGGTGCGCGATCCCGAGTTGGTGAAAGGCGCCGCGAAAAAATTCCCCGGCCGCGTCGCGGTAGGCCTCGATGCGCGCGACGGCAAGGTGGCCGTCGAAGGCTGGGCCGAGACATCCGAGGTAACCGCGCTCGAGATCGCTCAGCGGTTCGAGGATGCCGGCGTCGCCGCGATCATCTTCACCGACATTGCCCGCGACGGCTTGCTGAAAGGCCTCAACCTCGAGGCCACCATCGCCCTCGCCGAGCGTATTTCAATTCCCGTCATCGCCTCGGGCGGTTTTGCCTCCATCGAAGATGTGAAGGCGCTGCTTCAACCGCGCGCCAGGAAACTGGCCGGCGCGATCGCCGGCCGCGCGCTCTATGACGGCCGCCTTGATCCCACCGCCGCGCTGGCGCTGATCCGCAACGCGCGGGCGGCCGCTTAGGAGTTTCCACATGTTCAAGGTGCGCGTGATCCCCTGCCTCGACGTCAAGGACGGCCGGGTGGTCAAGGGCGTCAACTTCGTCGATCTGCGCGACGCCGGCGACCCCGTGGAAGCGGCGATCGCCTATGACGCCGCCGGCGCTGACGAGCTCTGTTTTCTCGACATCACGGCGACGCATGAAAATCGCGGCATCATGCTGGATGTGGTCCGGCGCACGGCGGAGGCCTGCTTCATGCCGTTGACGGTGGGCGGCGGCGTGCGCACGGTCGACGATATCAGGACGCTGTTGCAATCCGGCGCGGACAAGGTCTCGATCAATAGCGCCGCCGTCAGTCGCCGCGAATTCGTCAAGGAAGCCGCGGAAAAGTTCGGCGACCAGTGCATCGTGGTCGCGATCGACGCCAAGCGGGTGAAGCGCGGCGGCGGATCGGACCGCTGGGAAATCTTCACCCATGGCGGGCGCAATTCCACCGGGATCGATGCCATCGAGTATGCCCAGGAAGTTGTTTCGCTCGGTGCCGGCGAAATCCTGCTGACCTCGATGGACCGCGACGGCACCAGGCAGGGTTTTGATCTGCCGCTAACCCAGGCGGTGGCCGACAGCGTGACGGTGCCGGTGATCGCCTCCGGCGGCGTGGGCAATCTCGACCATTTGGTCGACGGCATCCGCGAGGGCCACGCCACCGCGGTGCTGGCGGCCTCGATCTTTCATTTTGGCGAATTTACCATACGTGAGGCCAAAGACCACATGGTCCGTGCCGGGCTGCCGATGCGGCTCGATCCCTGACGACTCCTTGTGACGGAAGTGCTACATCCGATCGGTGCTGGCGCCGCTTCCTTTTCGGCGCAAATTGAGTTGAGTTGAATGCCGCGTTTCACGATCCATGACCTCGCCACCATCATCGACGCCCGTGCGGCGTCGGGAGCAGAGCTGTCCTATACCCGCAAGCTCCTGGACAAGGGGTCGGAGCATTGCGCCAAGAAGTTCGGCGAGGAGGCGGTGGAAACCGTGATCGCCGCGGTTGAGAACGACCGCGACCATCTGATCGCCGAAAGCGCGGATCTGCTGTTTCATCTGCTGGTGCTGTTGAAATCGCGCGGTGTGAAGCTTGAGGAAGTCGAGGCAACGCTGGCGCAGCGTACGACGATGTCCGGACTTGAGGAAAAGGCGTCGCGCAAGCGCGACTAGGGCAAACCGGCGTTCGGGCCACGCTCCGACGCACGAGCTTGAGAGGCGGCGTCATGGATATTCGGGCACCGGAGCAGCAGTACAATCCCTACCGGATATTCTCCAGGGAGCAATGGGCGCGTCTTCGCGACGATACGCCGATGACGCTGGAGCCCGGCGAGTTCGAGCGGCTGCGTTCGCTGCACGATCGCCTCGACCTGAAGGAGGTCGAGGACATCTTCCTGCCGCTGTCGCGGCTGCTCTCGATTTACGTCGATGCGACCCACCGGCTCTATCAGGCGCAGCGCCAGTTCCTCGGCATCCGGGATCGCAAGGTGCCCTATATCATCGGCGTCGCCGGATCGGTCGCGGTGGGCAAGTCCACCACCGCGCGGGTGCTGCAGGCGCTGTTGGCGCGCTGGTCGCCGCGGCCGAAGGTCGACCTGGTGACGACCGACGGCTTTCTGTTTCCCAATGCCGTGCTCGAGCGGCAAGGCCTGCTGCAGAAGAAGGGCTTTCCCGAAAGCTATGACCAGCCGACGCTGCTGGCGTTCCTCAGCGACATCAAGGCCGGACGGCGGTCAGTGCGCGCGCCGGTCTATTCGCATTTGACCTACGACATCATTCCGAACGAGTGGATCGAGATCGACACGCCGGACATCCTGATCGTCGAAGGCGTCAATGTCCTGCAGACCGGCCGGCTGCCGCGCGACGGCAAGGCCGTCGCGGTGGTTTCGGACTTTTTCGACTTCTCCGTTTATATCGACGCCGAGGAGCCGGTGCTGCGCGACTGGTATGTCAGGCGCTTCCTCGCCCTGCGCGACACCGCATTCCACGATCCGCGATCCTACTTTCACCGCTACGCTCTGCTCTCCGACGAGGAAGCCACCGCAACGGCACTGGCGATCTGGGAGCGCACCAACCGCGCCAATCTCGAGGACAATATCCTGCCGACAAGGCCCCGCGCGACGCTGATCCTGAAAAAGGGCGCGGACCATGTGGTCGAAACCGTGGCGCTGCGGCGGCTCTGAATTTTATCGGCAGCCTATTTCAGCGCCAGCGGCCTTTCCTCGTCGAGGAAACCGATCAGCTCATGGAAGAACTGCATGCGGTTCTTTTCCATCATCACCGTATGCGTTCCCTCGCCGAGCTCGATCAGCCGCTTGTACGGCGTATTCTTCAGCTGCGCGAAATAGCCCTGCGCCTGATAGCTCGGAAGGTCCGCGTCCCATTCGGCGTGAAGCAGAAGGGTCGGCACCTTGATCTTGCCGGGATCGTACAGCGCCTTGCCGGCGCTCCAGTACTTCATGCTGTCCTCGACCACGCCGTTCGGCGCGCGCAGCATCGGCGGATTATGTTTCGATGCTTCGGGGTCGGTTGCCCAGGTTGCGTCGGCCCAGGCATCGAATACCCCGGGCGGGATCAGGTCCGCCTGCTTGTCTTCGGCGACGCCCTTCAGCCAGCGCGCCTTGGCGGATTCTTTGGAGACGAGCCGGTAAGCGCCGAGCGGCGGCGCGTTGGCGGTCGCGGGCGCCGGCGGTTCGTTACGGATCCATTGCGGCGCATAGAGCACGAGACGGTTGACCTTGTCGTTGTGCTCGCTCGTGTACAGCCCGGCGATCGAGGTACCCCACGACCAGCCCATGACGTCGATCTTTGAAACCTTGCGTTTCCTCAAGACGTAGTCGACCGCGGCGCCCAGATCATGCGCCGCGACCGCGGTCGAAACGATCGGCTTGTTCGCCTCCGGCGGCTGGCTCATCTCTGTCGGTCTGGTCGAGCGGCCGTAGCCCCTGACGTCGACGAGGTAGACGTCGTAACCGCGCGCGGCGATCAGATCCATCATCGAGACGCCCTCGATCGGCAGATCGAACGCGGTTTCCGCCGGATAGGTTGCGCCATGCACGAAGAGCAGGATCTTGTCCGGGGAGGCTTGCCTGCCGGAAGGATGTTTGTTGCGCACGAACAACTGCACGCCGGCATCGCCCGACGGGATCATGGTGTCGCTGGTTTCCAGCTTCGGCCCCCTTGCCTGCACGGCGGCGCCTGCCAGGGCGCTCGCGACAAGACATGCCAAGGACATCTGCAAAAGCCTGTTGGTCATCGAAGCCTCCCGGGATTTTTTGAGTTTGAGACCACACTTCGGCGGTCCGCGTTCCAGCCCGCCCGGCCGGACCGGGTGCGTTTTACATCGTCGGCCCGAATCGCCGGCAGCGTCAAGCCAAGCCGGCCGCATGCCGCGTCTGCAGCGTTTTCAGGCCGCCAGATGTCGCGCGGCGGCGAGGCCGGCAAGCGCATCGGCCAGCTTGTCGCGATCCAGCGGCTTGATCAGAAAGCCGTCCATTCCCGCCTCGAAGCAGGCGTAGCGATCCTCCACCAGCGTGTTCGCCGTCAATGCCAGGATCGGGGTCTGGCGGCCGGGCTGTCCGGCCTCGCGGGCGCGGATCCGCTTGGTGGTTTCGATGCCGTCGAGCTGCGGCATCTGGATGTCCATCAATACCAGATCATAGGGCGTGCCGGCGGACCGCGCCGACAGCCACGATTCCAGCGCCGCTTCGCCGTTGGTGGTGATCACCACATGATGCCCGAGCCGGGTCAAAAGCGAACGCATCAGCAGCGCGTTGATCTCGTTGTCCTCCGCCACCAGCACCGAAAGGCCGCGGGCGGTCGCGGCCGGGGCTGGCTCGCCGTGGTCGTGCGGCTCGATCGCCGCATCGCCGGCCAGATCCGGTGCGGAAATTTCCGGCGCCATGGTCAGGCGGGCCGCGAGCGAAGTCGCGCGCAGCGGCTTGACAAGATAGCCGGTGAAGGCCGAGGCGGCCGGGGAGGATTGAAGTTCGTGACGCGCCGCCGGCGTCAACATCACCAGACGCTGCGTCGCGTGAGCGCGCGCCGCCGCCGCCAGTGATTCGGCCGCTTCGGAACCGAAGGCGTGATCGAGCAACACCGCGTGCCAGGTGCGTTCCGGCAGCAACGCCCGCGCCACGTCGAGATCCGACACCACGCAGGTTTGGCCGCCCCAGCGCTGCAGCCGCCGGGCGATCAGGGAGGCCTCGATGCTCTGCGGCGCCACCAGCATGATCGACTGGCCGTCGAGATCGGGCGCGGCAAACGCCTCGAGTTCGCTGGTGCCGGAGGCAGAAAGCGGGATCGCCACCTCGAAGGTCGAGCCGATTCCGGGCTGGCTCTCCAGCGTGATGCGGCCGCCCATTCGCCTGACGATGCGCTCGGAAATGCTCAGGCCGAGGCC
>JBAVEE010001064.1:0-3590 GCA_049587575.1 Bradyrhizobium sp. | reverse complement strand
GTTCTGGAGTTTGCGCCCGCGATGACGGGGGTCGCGGATGGCCTGACAAGGCGCTGGGCCAGCCTTGCGGACGGCGTCACCATCGAAGTCGGCGCCGAGATGGCCAAAGTGACGCTGGAGGTGCTCGAGCGCACCATCTTTTCGGATGGATTTGGGTCCGACGCCGAAGCCATTCGCATCGCCATGACGACGTATTTCAATACGATCGGAAAAATCAGCCCGCTCGATATCCTTGGCGTACCCGCCTTTGTCCCGCGGCTAGGCCGGATACGTGTCCGATCGACGCTCAATTTTTTCGAATCGGAGGTTGGAAAGGTCATATCCATGCGCCGCCGGATTTTGGCCGAACAGCCGGACGTTGCGCCAAACGATCTGCTGACGCATCTTCTGCACGCCTTTGACTCGGAAACAGATGACCGGATCACGGAAACCGAGCTGCGATCCAACATTTTGACATTCATCGCGGCCGGTCACGAGACGACGGCGAACACCCTGAGCTGGGCCATGTTCCTGCTTTCGCAGTCGCCGCAATGGCGTCGGCGGGTCGAGGCCGAGGTCGATCGCGAACTGACCGGGGAGGCCGCCGGACTTTCCGACCGCCTCGTTGAAACGCGCGCTGTCATCGAAGAAACCATCCGCCTTTATCCGCCGATCGCCGCGATAAGTCGCGTCGCGCTGGATGACGATGATTTGGGTCGGGAACGGGTGAGACGTGGATCGCTGATCGTGATATCGCCTTACGTCCTGCATCGGCATCGCTTGCTGTGGCATCGACCCGGCGTGTTTGATCCCCAACGTTTTCTCGGAAACGACCGATCCAGGATTGATCGCTTCGCCTATCTGCCGTTCGGAGCCGGGCCACGCAAATGCATCGGATCTAGCTTCGCCCTGCAGGAAGCGACGCTCGTGCTTGCCGCGATCGTGAAAAACTTCGGTTTTGAGCTCAGCCCGGGACATCCGGTGTGGCCACAGCTCCGGGTGACATTGCGGCCAGCGAACGGCCTGCGGATGATCATCAGAAAGAGAACTGCAGCCCCTACGCGGCGTTGAATGCCTCAAACCCGCGGGCAAGATCGGCTTTGAGATCTTCCACGTCTTCCAGTCCGATATGGAGCCGCAAGGTCGGCCCGCCCGGTGCCCATTTGGAGACCGTGCGATAGGTGGTGCAGTCGAATGGGATGACAAGGCTCTCGAAGCCGCCCCATGAATACCCCATGCCGAACAATCTGACGGTATCGAGTAGCGCATCGACGGATTTCTGCGGTGCCGGCTTCAGGACGATACTGAACAGGCCGGAAGCGCCACTGAAATCCCGTTTCCAGATCGCATGGCCCGGATCGCTTTCGAGGGCCGGGTGTAACACCCTGTTGACCTCGGGCCGCGCCGCGAGCCATCGCGCCATTTCCAGCCCGGATCGGTGATGCCGGGCAAGCCGCACCGCGAGCGTGCGCAAACCGCGTATCGCAAGAAACACGTCATCCGGCCCGGCGCAAACACCGAGCAGCCGGATCGATTCGACGATCGTCGGCCAGACTCTCGCATTTGCCGAGATGGTTCCGAACATGATGTCGGAATGTCCACCGATATATTTGGTGGCGGCCTGTATGCTGATATCGACACCCTGGTCGAGCGAGCGGTGAAACAGCGGGGTCGCCCATGTGTTGTCGTCGATCACAAGCGCGCCGCGCGCATGCGCCACCGAGGCGATGGCTGGAATGTCGGGCATTTCGAAGGATTGCGAACCGGGCGCTTCGACCAGCACCGCCTTGGTGTTGGGCTTGAACAATGCGGCGATGCCGGCGCCGATCAGGGGATCGAAATAGGTGGTCTCGACGCCGTAGCGGGCCAGCAGGCCGTTGCAGAAATTGCGTGAGGGTCGATAGACGTTGTCGCAGACCAGCAGGTGATCGCCTGACTTCAGTACCGCGAGCAGCGTCGTGGTAATCGCCGACAGGCCCGAGGGCGCAAGACCGACGCCCGCGCATTGCGGGCCTTCTAGGGCCATCAACGCCTCCTGCAGCGCCTTGGTCGTCGGCGTCCCGTGACGGCCATACTGGAACTCGCCGCGATGGGCGTGCAGGTCCTCGGCCGTCGGGTAAAGCACGGTGGAACCATGGACGACCGGCGGATTGACGAATCCCTGCTGCGCCCTGGTGTCGCGGCCGGCGGTCACCAGCGTGGTCTCCACCTTCAGCGATGTCGTCAGCCTGTCGTCCCCTGGATAATTCATGTTTTCCGCCGCCACCAAAGGTTTTCCCAACCGCCGCGCCACGCGAAAGTTCGCTGAAGCTACGGGCAGCGGGCGGGATTGTTAATAGCAGGACAGGGAAGACGGACGTCAACCCCTTGACCCGGCCCTCCAGTCGTTCTGTGATGCGCGGCAGCTATTCGTCGCAGCAGCATGTTGAGGGGCCCGCCGCGACCATCGATTCATTGCCGAACCGGACCGTGGGTCAAGACGCCCATTCAGTCCGGCATTTGCCGTGGTGGATCATTGGGTTGGCCCATCAGCATCTGCGATAACGGACAACCGTTCCCGGACGACCCTCAGACGACCCTCGAAAGGCTTCGCCATGAAACGCGCATCTCTGGTCCTCACCCTTGCTCTCGCCGCCGGTCTATCGAGCCAGGCGGCTACCGCGCAAACGCTCAAGACGGTCAAGGATCGCGGGATGTTGTCATGCGGTGTGAGCCAAGGGCTGCCGGGCTTTTCGTCCCCCGACGACAAGGGTAACTGGACCGGGCTCGACGTCGACGTCTGTCGCGCGATTGCGGCCGCGATCTTCAACGATCCGACCAAGGTCAAGTTTGTGCCGTTGTCGGCCAAGGATCGCTTCACGGCGCTACAGTCCGGCGAAATCGATGTTCTCTCGCGCAACACCACCTGGACGCTGTCCCGCGACACCACGCTCGGTGCCAATTTTACCGGGGTGACCTACTATGACGGTCAGGGCTTTCTGGTGAAAAAGTCCCTTAAAGTGAATTCCGCGCTGGAATTGAACAGCGCCTCGGTTTGCGTGCAAACCGGCACAACCACCGAGCAGAATCTCGCCGACTACTTCAAAGGCAACAATATGAAGTACGAGGTGATCGCCTTTGGCACCGCCGACGAGACCGTCAAGGCCTACGAGTCCGGGCGCTGTGACGTCTTCACCTCGGATGTGTCGCAGCTCTATGCCGAGCGCCTGAAGTTGGCGAATCCGGCCGATCATGCCGTGCTTCCGGAAGTGATCTCGAAAGAGCCGCTCGGCCCAATGGTGCGCCACGGCGACGATCAATGGTTCGATCTCGTCAAGTGGGTGCTGTTTGCCATGGTTGACGCCGAAGAATTCGGTGTCACCCAAAAGAACGTCGATGAAATGGCGAAATCGGACAAGCCGGAGCTCAAGCGGGCCTTCGGCACCGACGGCAATCTCGGCGAACAGCTCGGCCTGACCAAGGATTGGGTGATACGAATCGTCAAGGCGGTCGGCAATTACGGCGAGGCCTTTGATCGCAATGTGGGCGCCGGGTCGAAACTCGGGATTGCCCGTGGGCTCAATCAGCTCTGGAACAAGGGCGGAATTCAGTACGCGCCGCCGATCCGCTGA
>JBAVEE010001063.1:0-1602 GCA_049587575.1 Bradyrhizobium sp. | reverse complement strand
GCTCTATCGGTCGCGCTTTCATCCACCGGCTGCGCTGACATCCGGAAACCGGCGGCGCATATCACGCTTGAACGAGTCAACTTCATTTCACGGGATTGCCCCGTGCTCTGTTGAACTTGTGAAGCGGTCGTTGCCTTGAATGACGTTAAGCGGCCTTCGCAGTTTGGACAAGAGCGCGATAGTTGGTCTCCTTTTCGTAGTGGGCAGCAAGCGCGACCCGCAGGGCAGGAAGTTGCTTGTAGGCTTTGAGCCTACGAAAGCCTTTCTTGGCTTCGTTCATGGCTGCGGCGGTCCAGCGCAAAGCCATCGAGGACGAACTCCAGCGCTTCACATTGCGGGTGACGCGACGCACGGTGCCCATCATATTTTCGATGATGTTGGTGCAGGCCAGCGAGCGCCGTAATTCCGCCGGAAGACCGAGCCTGCTCACTGTGAGGATTTCATCCAATCCCTCGAGGATGCTTTTTGAGACGCCAGGGGCGTCGCGCTCGAGGCGCTGGGCGAGATTGCGGATCAGCTTCTCCGCCTTCGCCGCATCGTCGAGTTCCCAAGCTTGGCGCAACGCACGCCGGACCGACGCATGCAGAGCGGGAGATAGACGCTCCGTGATGTTCCGGGCCTTGTGGATCTGGCAGCGCTGGATCGGCGTGTGGCGCCCGAAGCTATGCCGGATCGCCTTGGCGAGCGCCTTCGAGCCGTCGATGATAAACAAACGCGGCACCGCTGGATCGAGGCCCCGCTCGATCAGGTCGTCGATCAATGCCTGCACCACAGCACTGTGCTCGGTTGCCCCCTCCATCAGCCCAAGCGGATGCTTGAAGCCCTCGCTATCGATCCCGAGCGCCGCCACCAGCACAAGATGCTCACTGATGTGGATGCCGTCGATCTGCACCACCATGATGTCGAGGCCGGACAGATCCGCACCCATCCATTGCTTCATGCGCGCAGCCGACAACGCCACGAAATGCCGCGAAGCTGCCGACTTCGATACTCCGGCCCCGGCCGGCACGGGAACATCGCCCTCGGGAAGCCGCACCGCTCGGCGGAATTTCCGCGTCGATACGTTGATCAGCATCAGGTTCATCGCCCACTTGCCGAGCCAGTCCTCCGCGACCGCACGCTCCCAGCTCGGCAGCGCCAGTTCCTGGCCCCCGAGGTCGCGCACGCGGGGCCGCTCGACCGCCACCTTGCCGGCGTGGAAGCCGATCTTGCCCTGGGTTCGGCCCCAGCGATGGCCGCGCCGGCCATCGCTGCGGGCATGGCGAGGCCCGCAAGCCTGCTCGGCGTCCTGTTCCATCATGGTCCCGAGCGCCTCGATCCCGGCCGTCAGACAGAACCGATCAAAGCTGACCGAAACGGCGTCCCAAGCTTTGTCCACAGCCCCCATTCCTGTCGGAGGCAAAGCGGTCAATGGTGTGATAGCTTTCTTCATGGCGTTGCTTTCCTTTCGTGGAATCAGCACCCCGAGCCTACCGGCTCAAGGCGAGCAACGCCGCTCCTCCTATTTCAACATTCCCCGGGGCAATTCCCCACACGCGTCCGCGCACGAGACGGCCTGTAATTGATCGCCTCGGAATGATCACTGTCCAAAGGTGCCAGAAT
>JBAVEE010001062.1:0-1736 GCA_049587575.1 Bradyrhizobium sp. | reverse complement strand
TTCGATCGCCGAGAAATAGGCCGCAAGATTCTCGATGTCCGCGTCGGACAAAGACGGAGCGACCACCGACATCGCGTCATTCTTGCGCACACCGGATTTGAACGCCTTTAGCTGCGCGACGATGTAGGGCTCGGTCTGGCCCGCGATGTTCGGCGCGTCCGGAACCTTTGATAGACCGTCGAGGCCATGACAGGCCTGGCACATCAGGGCCTTGGCCCGGCCGGCCTTTACATCGCCGGCGCTGCACCCGCTGCCGCTGGCAGCGACAAGAAAAGCCGCCGCAAGCGAGCCGAGCACAAGCTGCACCGCCTTCACGCGCACTGGAATCACCGGAAATCCTCACGAACCCTGGACGATGGAAAACGTGATGGTCCCCGCGTCAGGGGACCATCAACCGGATCAGGCTGCTACTTGCCGTCGTACCAGATCCGATAGAGTGCGCCGACGAGATCGTCCGAAACGAGCAGCGAGCCATCGTGCAACTGCGCCACATCGACCGGGCGACCCAGGTAGTAGCCATTGTCGTTCCACCCTTCGGCGAACGGCTCGGACTTTCCTGCGACGTGGCCATCCTCCTTGAGGAATGTCACCATCACCCGCGCGCCGACGGGAACGGTTCGATTCCACGAGCCGTGCTGGGTCGAGAAGATCGCACCCTGGTATTTCTTCGGAAACATGGTGCCGGTGTAGAACATGAGACCGAGGTCCGCCGCATGAGCGGCCTGCTCGACTTCCGGAAAGACAACATTGGCCGGCGGGGTCTCGTTCTTGTATTCAACGGTACGCGTATGGCCGCCGCCATACCAGGGGAAGCCAAAATCCTGCCCGGGCGCGGTGATGCGGTCCATTTCGCCCGGGGGAATTTCATCGCCCATGCCGTCGACCTGATTGTCGTTGGTCCAAAGCGTCTTGTCCTTTGGATTGAAATCCATGCCAACGGGATTGCGGAATCCGACGGCGTAGACTTCGCGGTTCTTGCCGTTACGGTCCATGCGGATGATCCCGCCCATGCCAACTTTGCGATACAGGTCAAACTTATCCTTCGCTGGCACGTTATAAGGCTGACCCAGCTGGATGTAGAGCTTGTTGTCCGGCCCGATCCGGCAGGTTCGCGCCGTGTGATTATAGCTCTCCTCCGACTTGGGAATCAGTTCGCCTTCCGGAACGACGTTGCCGGCGACGACATCCGCGCTTTCGTAGAAGAACTCGGCCGCCGCATATTCAAGCACCCGATTCTGCTCGGCGATGTACAGGAATCCATCCTTCGAGAAGCAGACGCCGTTAGGTATCTTCTTCGGCAAGGTGGGCGCGAACTCCTTGACCTCGTCTCCGATGCCGCCGCGCGAGCGGTCGGTCACCACCCAGACTTTCGACTTGCGCGTACCCACAAACGTCGCGACGCCCTGTGGGCCGACCGCGATGTGGCGTGCGTCCGGCACGAGAGCATAGAGCGAGATATGGAACCCTGCCGGCAACTTGATCTTGGCCAGGTTCTGTTTGACCTGGTCGGCTTTCGCGCCGGTCTGCGGGATCTCCGGCCAATCAGCGGTGCTGCCCGTCTGGTGCATCGCTCCCAATGTTTCGAGTGTGCTTGGCGCCTGTTGCGCCGGCTGTGCAACTGCGGGACAAGCGGCCAGCGTCAGCAACGCCACCGTTGTTTTCAAATGAATCTTCATGATGCCTCCCTGGGATGCCCCAATTCTAACGGGCGACCACCCGCCGTCGGGGAATGGGTA
>JBAVEE010001061.1:0-2528 GCA_049587575.1 Bradyrhizobium sp. | reverse complement strand
GACCTGCAAGGCGCGGCCGACGGCGGTGAGATAGGCGTCCTCGGTGTCGTAGTACTCGTTGCGGATAGCGGCCACGACGATGCCGGGCGACGGCGCGGTGAGAAACGCCTCCATGAATCCGCTCCGGCCGGCCGCCGCGCGGGCGCTCAGAACCTCGCGGAAATCGGTGCATTCACGCGTCGCCTCCGCCGCGCCGGTGTAGCGGATTTCGCCGATCACCTTCGGGGGCGCGAAGCTGCTGACCATTTCCCTGGCCGCATTCTGCTGCTCCATCGCCAGCTTGAAAGCCGGGTAGCGCTCGACATCGGCGCGCGGCCAGCGCTTCCAGGTTCCGCCGAAGCCGGTCATTCGGTGCCGGACATGGAGGAAGAATCCCTCGCGCTGCTGTTCGCCGTTATTGCCGATATCGATTCCGGCTTCGATCTGTTTCGGAACGATCGCCTGCAAGGCGGCATGGCCGGCCTGCTCGATTTCGACCGCGTCGACCGGCTCGCCCCGCGCGCGCCTGGCATATAGCCTCGTCAGCTCCGGCGGACGCGGAAGGCTTCCCGTATGGGTCGTCAGAATACGGTCGGTGCTGCATCGCATGGTGATTCTACTCCAATTGAACCTTGGGCGCGACAACCGCGCCGGCATCGAAGGGAACGGACAAGGCCGGGATCGACGATCCTGTACGATCAGATCGAAGGCTGCGCCAGATCAATTGAACGACAAAAGCGGCGTGGCGCGGCGGGCGGTCCGGGATACAGGTATCTTGGCCGGCGCCGCATGTGGTTAACGGAGCGTCGCGCCGGCATTTCAAATCCGAACCATGCGGCGGCCCGTATATTTGGAATTTGAGACTAATTGATTTCCCCAACGATCAAAGCCGGGGGGAAAACCAATGACCACACAGATCATCCAAACCAGCCGATCTCCGAATTCCGAACGCGCCGAGCGGATGCAGGATCTGCTTCTGGTGTCGTCGTTCGGACTGTGGGCGGCGCTGCTCGGCCTTTCGCCGGTACTGGCCTTCCATCTGCTGATGGGAAGCTAAGGCGAATGAATTTGGATTGAATCGATACGTCCGCGCATTCGGTTCACTGCCCCAATGGGAGAGGTGGACGACTTCCGATGCCGCCTTGGCCGAACCTGATCTCATTTGGCTCCAGCATTTCGGGCGGAGCCTGCCCTCGGGCTTGATCCGGGGGCGGATACCGCTTCGCGTCAGGAAAACGCGTCAATCCAGAGAATCAAAGACCCCGGCTCCGATGCAGTCAGAACCGGTCAGGCTCCAGTCCACGGCTACCGTGGTTAATCCACGGTAGCACCTGTGTTCAAAATGCGAGCGATGTTGCCGCCGGCTTTTTAAAATTCGGCGCGTATCCATGTCGCCACAAAACAACAACGCGGGGGCGTCGTCGTGAGCATTCAGAACAATCCCTTCCCCGAGCATCGGGGCTTCAGCACGCAGGACATTCTCTGGGCGGCCGGCATCTGGTCGGTCATCCTGAGCCTGTCGCCGGTCATCGTGTTTTATATGCTGATGGTGGCCTAAGGCGCATCATGGCCGGCCAGCAGGTCGCCGCAGTAAAGCGACCCGTCGCAACAACAAGGACCGGATTGCTTCGTCGCTTTCGCGCGCTGCGGCGACGAGGCAGGACTATCAGGTGCAATCAACAACAGAAAAACGCGCGGAGCCCGCGCGTTCTTTGTAGGGATGACAGTGCGGCGAAACTACGCCGCCTGCTTGTGCATCGCGCCGCTCGCCGACGCCGTGCCGCGGATCGCCTTCACCGAGCGTTCGATCGCCGCCCATAGCCGGCTGATTTCCGCCGCCGCGCGGCCTTCGGCGAAATATTCGCGGGCGCCTTCACCCTTGCCGAGCGCCATCAAGAGATCGGCGCGGTTGGTGATCTGGCCGCCCCACACCGGCGCGCGGAACTTGGCGAGCGCTTCCCGCGCGATGGTAACGATGCGGCTTTCGACGTCGTCCCTGCGTGCCGGGGCGCCGTTGATCACGACCGCATAGGGCTTGCGCGCGGCGCGGCAGGTCTGAATCGTTTCCTGCACGGCGTTGACGTCGAACACCCCCGGCCGCGCCGGAATGATCACCATGGTGGCGTTCCTGATGGCGTCTTCCACCACCGCCGACGTATTCGGCGGGGTGTCGATGAACACCCATTCGATGCCGTCACGCTTGGCGGCAGCGATGATTCCGCTGACGGAATTGACGGCCGACTTGATCGGCGGCTCGTTGGTGCCGCGCAGCTTGTGCCAGAGCGTCAGCGATCCCTGCGGGTCGGCATCGACCAGCAGACATGGCTTCGTTGCCTTATGGACATGCGCGGCGAGATGCGCGGCAAGGGTGCTTTTTCCCGAGCCGCCTTTACGCGATGCAAAAACAATGACGTTCATACCTTGGCCTCCAGATTGACCCCAGAAGCCGAAAATGAATCAGCGCGCTGATTCGTGAAAGAAAAATCGACAATCAATCGCAACAAAGCCCCGATTTATCGGCGATGTTGGTTTTTGAGTCACACCATGCG
>JBAVEE010001060.1:0-3163 GCA_049587575.1 Bradyrhizobium sp. | reverse complement strand
AGTGAAGGCTACCAGGCTGGCGATCTGGGCGTAACGTTGCGGGTCTCCCTCGGCCATCGCGCCCACGGTCCCGGCAATCATCAGCGAGATGGCGGAAGTCGGCCCAACCGCGAGCTGACGCGAGGATCCGAGCAAGGCATAGCCGAGTCCGCCGAGCAGATAACCGTAGATGCCAACCTGCGGCGCCAGGCCCGCAAGGCCAGCGTAGGCGAGTGAAACGGGAATCGCATATGCCGCCAAGGTTACGCCGGCAACAATGTCCCCGGGCAGCCAGGCCGTGCGGTATTCGACCAACCAACGAGCCGGCGGAAACCACCAAAGCCGACCTGGTTCTTTCCTGTGTTCTGCCGACTCCACCATGCGGCGCCCATGCCATCGCCCGTTACAAGGTCAAAGAATATCGGCCCTGCCCCCGCAGGCTCGCTTGATTCATGTCAACGCATTCGGGCCTTTTAACCGAAAGATAGATCACTGCATCGAGGTCGTCGAGATTGAACGCGCCCAGGCTAAGGCCATCTAAAGCAACGGCTCCTGGCAACGCCGATTTATCATCTCTGTCGACCAAGCGACGGTCACATGACCTGCGTGACAGAGTCTGAACGATGAGCACTGATCTTGAGCGCCTGCCGGGGTTCGAAGCGACCGCGAGCAACTGGATTCATCTTGTCGGCATCTGCATTGAGATCTTCGGCGTATTCATTATCGTCGCCGGCATCGTCTGGTCGACCTATCTCTGCGTGCGTCAGCGTCCGGAGACGCGGCACTATGATCAATACAAGATCAGGATCGGCCGATCCTTGCTGCTTGGCCTTGAGGTGCTGGTCGCCGCCGACATCGTGAAGACGATAGCTATCGAGCTTACGTTCACCAGCCTGGGTCTCCTGGCAGGGCTCGTTTTGGTCCGCACCTTCCTGAGTTGGACGCTGGTGCTGGAAATCGAGGGGCGCTGGCCGTGGAAGCGAGAACTTCTCATGCCAACAAGCATCGCGAAAAAAGCCGACAATGCGACGCCATAAGCGGGCTTCCGAGGAGTGATCCCGATGAACTGGAATCGATTATACGGCCTCAGGAGCTATCTCGAATCCTCGCTTTGGGTGGTTCCGTTTATTGCCATTCCGCTTGCACTGGTCCTTGTACGGCTGCTGGATCGGCTGGACGCATGGCTCAGCTGGAGCCTCCTCAATTTCAACTCGACGGGCGCGCAGGTACTGCTGGAAGCTTTTGTCACCGCTACGCTTTCCTTCGTGGTCTTCACCTTCGGCTCCCTGCTGGTAGCGATTCAAGTGGCCAGCGCGCAAATGACGCCGCGGATTATCGCCACGACCCTGCTCAGGAACGATGTAGTCAGGTACACGGTCGGGCTCTTTATTCTTACGCTGATGTATGCGCTTAGCGCGCAAAATAGAATGGGTGGGGACGTTCACCAGTTGGTCATGCTCGTGGCCACCGTTCTCGGTATTTTTTCCTTTGCAGCGTTCTTCTATCTTATCGACTACGCATCGCGTTTACTGCGCCCGATCAGTATTCTGTCGAACGTCGGGCGCGACGGCCTCTCTGTCATCGAAAGCGTTTATCCCGACCAGACGCGTGGCCCCGACGTCCGTGAACCCGAGAGCCTTCGCCTGGGGAATCCGGACGGCGTCATCAGACATCAGGGAACTTCGGGCATCGTTCTTGCGGCAAATCTTAAGCTGCTCCTGGAGGAGGCCGTGCGATTGAACGGCGTAATCGAATTCGTCCCAGAAGTAGGCGACTTTGTCGCGGTCGACGAACCTCTCTTCAACTTGTATGGCGGTGCCCGCCTGATCGACGAGGAAACCTTGCGTGCGTCCGTCGCCTTTGGGTCGGAACGTACAATGGACCAAGACCCGACATTCGCATTCCGCATTGTCATCGACATTGCGCTCAAGGCGTTATCGCCAGCGATTAATGATCCGACGACCGCGGTACTCGCGATAGACCAGCTCCACCGCATGCTGCGAATGGTCGGCAACCGTCATTTGCGCACCGACGAAACTCTCGACAAATCCGGGCAACTTCGTGTGGTTTTCCGGACTCCAAATTGGGAGGACTTTGTGCACCTCGCATTCAGCGAGATCCGTTCCTGTGGTTCGAACAATCTGCAAGTTGCAAGGCGGTTGCGGGCGATGATCGAAAACCTCGTCCATACTCTCCCGGCGCACCGGCACGCGGCGCTGCTCGTTGAGTTGGGTTTGCTCGACCGCGAAATCGAAAAGCACTTCATCTATCCGGAGGATTTTGCGCTCGCTCGTATCGCCGATGCCCAGGGTCTGGGCGGGCATTCCGTGGAAATCAACCACTGAAAATGTTGCGCGTTCGGCTTGCGCTTAAAGCTGCCGACTGCGCCGAAGCAATGAGGAATTGTGACGATGCCGGGAAATGGCGCCCTTACTCGCGCTCACCTGAAAACCCCGAAAGCCGCCGCCATCGCCGGGATCGTCTTCTCCCTCGCGATGTTCGCGATCTACTGGCTGCTGCGGCAGTCCATTCCGGCTGACCCGCTCGATTCCGGCACGTGGCTCACGGCCAACACGAGGACGATCGCGCTCGCGCTTAATCTGGTACCGGTCGCCGGCGTTGCCTTCCTGTGGTTCATCGGCGTGCTGCGCGATCGGCTCGGACTTCAGGAAGACCGCTTCTTTGCTACGGTTTTTCTCGGCAGCGGCTTGTTGTTCCTGGCCATGCTATTTGCGGCAGCGGCAATGATCGGCGCCGTGATGCTTGTTGCTTCGGCCGTCGAACCGAATGAACTGATCAACTCCGAAACTTTCCGATTCGGACGCGCCGCGACCTACATCATCCTGAACGCATATGCTATCAAGATGGCGGCCGTATTCATGTTTTCAACGTCAACCGTCGTGATCTATACCGGCATCACACCGCGCTTGATCGCCTATATCGGCTATCTGTTGGCGCTGCTTCTGCTGATAGGCAGCTACTACGTCAGCTGGAGCTTCGCCGTACTACCCGTTTGGGTGTTTCTGATAAGCGTATATGTCCTGACGGACAATTTTCGCGCACGATGAGAGGGCCAACAACGCTTCGCACCCACAATATCTGTACCCCCTCGATTATGGTTTGATACACTTGAAGCCAGCGCGGAGGGGAAAGGCGCTTTCAAGCTTCCGAAGAAGGGAAAGAT
>JBAVEE010001059.1:0-6691 GCA_049587575.1 Bradyrhizobium sp. | reverse complement strand
AAATCACGGGCGCTCGCCACGCTCATCAGGCAACCGAACGCTGTACAAAGGACGATGCGTATCATGCCGCACTCCTGAGTTTTTCCAGCCAGTTCGTTTAAAGCAATGTTCGTGCCGCGAATCAGTTCCTCGTGTTAGTCTGGGTGGAAATTATACCACGCCGCCGCCGCGGCATCTCTCGGCATCGAAGTTCCGAGCGGGTTCGCGCCTTATCTTGGCCACGCGATGCTACTCAAAATGCGGGCGCTGCCTGTCGCGAGGCGTCTGCGCCGATCATACGCTCCAATCCGCGCGGTGATGAAACGGCGGCGACTTGTTATCGTTGCCGTGCGATTGAACGCAATTCGCCGCACTGACTGTGGGTTTTAACAATGACCGTTTTCAAGTCGGGCGATCTCGTGGTGCTGAAATCCGGTGGCCCCATCATGACGGTGGACACGGTCAATACCGATATCTTCGATGACGACAAGGTCACGGGCGTACTTTGCGCGTGGTTTGCCGGCGAGAAACTTGAGCGGGTACGGTTCGATCACAGGGCCATAGAGCCGGCGCCGTTGCAGCAGGCACCTTCGGGGAAAAAGGAAGCGTGTCCGGAGGAAGCCACCGGCGAATACAAGGTGGTTCTCGATGAGATGGCCGCGGCGATGAACGTCCCGGCTGGGGCGGAGCAGGATGCATCAAAGCTGGTCGCCAGGAGGCGAAAGCGTGGCTCGGTCGCCAAGTATGAAACGCTGGCGGCTTCGCCATCCGTCGGCAGTGTCGTCGGCTGATCGTTCGGCTGGCCCAACGCGCCGGATGAGGATCACCGAAGATCGGGCCTGCCTTGCATGACATAAAGCGCGACGAGGCCGATCGTCACAATCGTCGAGAAGATCGCGATCGCCAGCGTCCAGTCGATATGCTCTTTTGAGCGCCGCCCGATCGTCATGATTGCCGTGATGGCTTTGAAACCGATCTTTCGCATTTGGTTCAAGCGCCCTGTCTCGCGTCCGGTCTACTGCGCGGCTGAAGCCTAGCATGTTTCCGCCCGGCGGCGGCGCCTTCTTGCCGGCTCGAACGCCGTTCCGCGATGCGCGACAAATCGTCGGAGGAAGTGTTCCCCCGTTACGTCATGCCGCCCGAACGCTGTCCAGGAATTTCTCGACCTCGTCCCGGAGATGGATGCTCACCTCGGACAGGGCATGGGCCGATTTCAGCATCTGACCGGATGTCGTCTCCGTCTCTCCGGCGCCGCGCGCGACGCGCTCGATGTTCTCGGCGACGTCGAGGGTGCCGCCGGCGGCAGCCTGGACACCGGCCGCGATGCTTTGGGTCGCCGTGCCTTGCTCCTCGACGGCTGACGAAATCGCGGTAGTGATCTCGCTGATGCGCTCGATCGTCAGTCCGATGGCCTTGATCGCATCGACGGACTCTCCCGTGGCGCGCTGCATGTTGACGATGTGGGCGCTGATCTCGTCGGTGGCCTTTGCGGTCTGGCCCGCCAGGGTCTTGACCTCCTGGGCGACCACCGCAAAACCGCGGCCGGCATCGCCGGCGCGCGCTGCCTCGATGGTGGCGTTGAGCGCGAGGAGATTGGTCTGTTCCGCAATCGATGTGATCAGCTTGACCACGTCTCCGATCCGGTCGCCTGCCGCCGACAATTCGGCCATCCGCTGATCCGTTGCATCGGCTTGCTTGACCGCATCGGCGGCAACGCTGTTGGAATCCTGGACCCGGCGGCTGATTTCGGTGATCGACTGGGACAACTCGTTCGATGCGGTCGCGGCGCTGCGGACATGTTCCGAAGCCTGCCGCGAGGCATTGGCGGACTGACCGGACATTTCCGCCGTCGAGTGCGCGGTCATGGAAAGCTGCTTGGCATCCTTTTCAAATTGTCCCGAAGAATTCAGCACCCGCTCGATGATTCCGCCGATCTTGGCGCGGAAAGCCTCGACAAATTGATTGAGCTCCGCTTTGCGCTGCTCCGTCGCCTGCTTTTCGGCGCTGATGCGCTCGGCCTCGAGTTGGCGGCGCTCGATGCGGTTGGTCTTGAACACATCGACGGTCCGGGCGATGACGCCGATTTCGTCGTGGCGATCGGCGTGCCGAACCTCGACATCCGTTCTTCCTTCGGCCAGAACGGTAAGCGTCTCCGCCACCGCCCGCAGCGGCTTGGTGACGCGGCGAACAAGCGCCATTGTCACGACGAGGGCGAGCAGGGAGGCGATGGCCCCGGCAATCGCCATTGCTCCGATCGCCTGCCACAGCATGGCGTCGAGCTGCGCCGTCGGAATGCCGACGTAAACGATGCCGATCACCTTGCCGGCGGGATTAAACACCGGCTGATA
Source organism: Bradyrhizobium sp. (assembly GCA_049587575.1). Lineage (GTDB taxonomy): Bacteria > Pseudomonadota > Alphaproteobacteria > Rhizobiales > Xanthobacteraceae > Bradyrhizobium. The sequence goes on along the minus strand of JBAVEE010001059.1, from coordinate 4,364 downwards.
GGCGGTGTAGAAACGACGCCCGAACAGCATCGCCGGGCCCTTGTAGGCCTGGCCACGGCGAAGCATGGCTTGGCCCGGATGATCCGCCGCGAGCTGTGTGCCGACCGCCCGATCGCCATTTTCCTTTTTGACATTCGTGGTACGGCGAACGAACTGCTGCGATGCATCGTCGTAGACGAAAAGCGTGGCATTGCCTCCGACATACGAGGTGGCCCGGTCCACGATGCGGTGATCGCTGAATTCCGGCATCCGCGGAATTTCAATGCGCTCAACGACGCCGTCGCGAATCGCGATCTTCGCATCCGGGAACGCTTCGCCGAATGCCAGACTGAGCGTGCGAAGGCTGAGGTCGATATCGCGCTCCGCACGGACGTCGAAGTCGCGGGTCAACGACCAGTAGCCCGCTCCGACCAGCAGCGCGGTGTTTATCGCGATCAGCAGGGCCGCGCTCAGGACGGCCTTGGGCCCGAGGTTCAGCCGCAAAAACGGCAAGCGGCTTGCTTTGATTCCGAACGCCATGCAGTCTCTCCGTCAGATCGACCATGACGATAGCGCGCTACCTCTAAGATAAGCTTTATCAGGAGTGTCATGACGGCCGGCAGCACAACGCTATCATTACTGTGATACCGTTGTGCGAACAGAATTCGTTTCTGGCCATCCACCGGCTTACCGGTATGCCTGACCTCCAAACCGGATCGAGCGTCTTGCTGGCCTTCTGGACCATGATGCTTTAGCGGTTTCCGGCCCTCGGGGCGGGAATTGGTTGGCCGTGGGGGCTGAAAAATGCCCGAAAGTGCAGCGATTTGTCCTGTTGGCGCCGTGGGCAACCCGGTGTTATTCAGGAATGAAAATCGAGGGAGCCTACCGATGAGAGTTCTTCGCGCCGCGGCCATGATCGCGTTGTTGGTGGCCGGGCCTGCTTACGCGCAAAGAGGTGCCCCCGCGGCACCGCAGGATCCGCCCAAGTCACCGTCGCAGGTCGAGTCGGAGAAGTCGGCCGACAGGGCCTATAAGAATTCGCTCGGCAACATTCCCGACAAGCCGCCCGCCGATCCCTGGGGCGCCGCGCGCGCCGTCGAGGCGCCAAAGTCTGCTTCGAAGGACACCCCGGTGAGGCGGACCAAGGCCAGCCACACCGTGAACTAGCTAAAGCGTGATGGCTTTTGATTGAATCGATCTGCCGGCAGACTCGGTTCACCTCTCCCAATGTGAGAGGTGAACGACTTCCGACGCGCCGCATTTGGCGGCATCATCGCCGCGACGTTTTGGTCGGCAAGGGTGAGAATTCAATTGCCGCGCAATCAGGCCTGAAGCGAAGCGTCCTTTCTCTATAGCGTCTTCAAATATTCGAGCAGGTCCTTGCGTTCTTCATCGCTCAGCAGCCGGCCGATGACCCCCTTTTTGTGCTCGTGCTCACCCTCACCGGCCGGTGCCTCGAGCGAGTGGCCGAGATTGCTGTTGCCGTCGACCGGCGATCCGGGGGGCGTCGCCGAGAACAGGGTTTCGCCCTTCTTGCATTTTGGCACTTCGCCGGCCTCGACGTGGAAGCCGACCTGCTGCGGATCGTAGTCGCGGAAGCCCATGCAGAATTGCTTCGGTCGCTGCGCAGCGGGCATCAGCATCCAATAGAGCGAGGGGACCGATCCGTTGTGAAGGTAGGGCGCGGTCGCCCAGACGCCATTCAGCGGGCGGGCGCGATAGTGCAGGTCCTTTGCGGGGTTGGGACAGTTTTTTCGGAAACCCCAAAGCTGCTTCTGATCCGCTTCCGAAACGTGGTTGTCCGTCATCCATTTTCTGCTGACGAGTTCCACGGCGGTCATCAAGGCGATCGAATACGGCATTTCCGTCGAAGAGTAGGTGGAGGGGAGAGGCAGATCGGTACATTCCGAAGCCTTGCCAAGGCCCGCGGGCTGCATATCGCGCGCAGGCTGCATATCCAGGAAGCCGGGCAGGTCGACCTTGCGTGATACGAGCACGTTGGCCTGCGCCGGGTCGGTGCCCATCACCTCCACGGGTTTTTGCACCGGCTTCAACACCGGACCCTTGGCGTCCCAGTATTTCGGTTTCCAGACACTCTCATCCGGGAATTGCGTATCGAACACAGGATCGTTGACCGGTCCGAGGTGGCACTCGACGCAGATTTCGTGGTAGATCGCGCGCCCCTTCGAGACGCGCTCCGTATCAATCTTCCACGCGGGATCATTGGGGAAGATTTGCGACGGCCATTTCGGTGGCTTCAATCCGCCGAAGCCTTTTGGATTTTGGCTAAAGGGATCGGGACCGCGCAGCATATCCTCGATGTGAAGGAGATTTTCGAGAGCGACCGATGAGCGGAACAGCGCCTCCCTGGGGGCGTCGGGGGAAAGATTGAGCAGCGCCGAAACCCCGAGCGCCTCGCCGGCGTTGCGGATCAGCGGTTGTTCGATCGAGGCGTCGTATTGCGCCCACAAGAGCCACGGTACGGTCCAGATCGGCGGGAAACTGACCGGTGCGTCCCTGGCGTGGAGGTTCTTTTCAAATCCCTGAAGGCCGCTGATCGCCATGTCGGTAGCGAAAACCTGATTGCCGATGCGGTTCAGCGCGTCCAGCCGCCCGTAGCCTTCCTCGGTATCCTTCTGGTGGTTATCCTTGAGTGACTTCTTCAGCGCTTTGACCTGGCCGAGCACGAAGTCGCCGCTCCTCGAAAGGACTTTTTTGAGTTCGGCGCGTTCTGCCGGGGTTGCATCGGGACCCAGCACGCGGGTCGCGAAGCGTTCGAACCGGCCGAGCACGTACAGCGTGGATAAAATCGACTGGCCGGTCGCCTCTTCGAGTTTCAGCAGGTCCACCATTCCCGGGCCGCCGTCAAAGCGCAGGCTGACGCCCTTGTAGTTGATGTGTCCGGTATGGCAGGCCGCGCAGGTCAGCCCGATCATGTCGGGTTGCGGTTTCCCGGTGGTGGGATCGGGCGCGCCGGGCGTTCGCGCGAAACCGACCGGCAGGCCGTCGAAATTCTCGGCTTGCGTCGGTTTCAAACCTCCGACGAGCGCCGGTACCGGCTCCGTCTTGGCGTCGGACGTGTAATAGCCGAAGCGATGCAAGGTCGCTTCGTCGGTATGGATGGTTTTCGGGCTGGGAAGAAAGCCGAATCGTTCGAGATAGCCGGTGTCCTTCATCAGACCGGGGTAGGTGAACAAGTGGATGCCCGGCTGTTCCAGAGCGACAAACAAGGCGTAGGGCACCGGAAACGTCACGGTGCCCTGGCTGGCATGGTGGAACCAGTGCCGGTCCTCGATCGACCAGTTCTGGTCGAGCCAATGCGCCTCCTTGATCCGCGCAGGCTCCGGCAAGGGAGGGGGCAGCACTTGCGCGAGCGGCGGCAGGATTTTCTGCAGCTGGTCGGGAAACTCGGCGATCGCCACGATCGCCACGAGGACAAGAGCGGTTAGCCCGAACGCGATTCTGCCGAGCACGCGAGCGGCGCGGCTGGGCGCCGATCCCGGCTGTGACGCAAGACGCGCGACGATCCGCTCGGGCAGCCGCCGCTCGACGAACAGGGTCCGGACCTCCGCCACGCTGAGGTAGCGTGCTTCGCCCTCGCCCTTGCCCATGATTTTCAGCAGAACCGGCCATTCGCCGTTCATCAACAACCGGTCGAACCATCGCCTGTGGCCCTTGGCGCGTTCGAAATTCGCGTTCATGTAGCTCGTGATTTCGGGCGCCGTCAGGCCGCGTTCGGTTCCGCCGGAAGGGTCCTTGCAATCCCTGCCGAACCCGGCGAGGCGCTCAATTTCAGCCTCGTCCACGTGGGCGGTCGCATCGAGGATGCGCGAACCGACGCCATGCTTGTCCAGGGGACCATTGCGCAGTTCGTCGAGCACTGCGCCGGACCAGCAGCTCCGCAACAGGCGCAGCGGATTGAGGCCGTTCGCGATCAGGGCGACCGGATAGGTCTTCAGGCCGACCAGTTTTTTCTTCAACCCCTGTTCGCCGCTGGCGGCCTCGACCGTCTGGCAGAGCGTCGCCAGCGGCACGATGTGGCCGTCGACGAACCCGCCCGCAACAAGAGCGCGTAATAAGGGGCACGGATTATTCGGCGAAACGGCGATCTGCCCGGTGGGCGCGTCGCTTGAACCTGGACCAGCGCGTTCGTCTTGCATGGACCCGAACCCCTAAGAGCATCGAAGTATGAAAGTGGCTCGTCTCGATATAAAGCAAATGAAGGTTTCGAAAAACGAACGTGACGCCGTCACACTACCTCAGGATGCGCGGGAGTCTTGGCGGAATCCAGGTCTGTGTCAACAGAAGGCCCGCAAGAAGCGGTGAGCATCTGGCTTGGCGGGAAGCTCTTGAACGCTCGCGCCGCGTGCCGAGCGCGTCTAGGC
>JBAVEE010001058.1:0-2685 GCA_049587575.1 Bradyrhizobium sp. | reverse complement strand
CTGCTTGGGCTGTGGGCGGTGATAGAAAATGGTGAATTCAACGCGGCGATTCTGAAGACGCTGACCAATGTCAGTCTGGCGCTCGTGCTGTCGGTGGTGGTGGGGATTGCGGCAGGGGCTGCCATTCATCGTGCCCCGCTGCTGCGTGCGCTGCTGGAGCCGCTGTTCTCCACCTATTACGCCATCCCGATCTACGCGTTCTATCCGCTGTTCATTGTTGTGTTTGGCCTCGGGGACGCGCCGCAGGTTCTGATCGGCTTCATGCTGGCCGTGGTGTCGATGATCGTCAGCACGCTTGCCGGGCTGGACAGCGTTCCGGCGGTGCTGGGCAAGACCGCCCGCGTGCTGCAACTCGGGCCGGTGGAGACCATGCGCAGCGTGACGCTGCCTTATGCCGCCCCCTATCTGTTCACCGGCGTGAAACTCGCCGTCGCCTATGCCTTTATCGGGGTCATCGGCGCGGAGTTCATCATGTCCAGCACCGGGCTGGGCTACGAGATCCGCTTTGCCTACGACAATCTCGACAACGGCGTGATGTATCCGTTGATTTTGCTGATCCTGCTTATTGCGGTGGCGGTCAACATGAGCCTGGACCATTGGGAGCGGCGCTTGCGGGCGCGGCGGGGACGCGGGTGATGCGCCGGACAATCCAGGCCAATCCGTCGCTGTTTCTTGTGATTGTGCTGCTGGCGCTCTGGCAGATCGTGTTCTGGCTGGTCGGCCGGGATGCCTTGCTGCCTCCCGTCGAAACCATTCTCTATCTCGCCAGATTGTTACAAACGGCGCGTTTTTGGGGTCATATCGCCGAAACCGGCACGGCATTTATCGTCGCCCTGGCGATTTCGGTGGTGGCCGGATTGGCGATCGGCCTGGCGCTCGGGATGAACCGGATGGCGGCAGAGGTATTCGAGCCATTTCTGCTCGCCGGCAGTTCGGTGCCGAAAATCGCGCTCTATCCCATCGTGTTGCTGATCTTTGGTATCGGAATGCCGGCCAAGATTGCCTTCGGCGCGATTCACGGCGTGGTGCCGGTGGCGATCTTCACGCTCACCGCCTGCAGCAACGTGCCGCCGATCCTGTTCCGCGCCGCCTCAGCGATGCGGTTGACTCGCTGGGACATGATCCGCTCGGTGCTGCTGCCGGCGGCCTTGCCGGATATCTTCTCCGGCATCCGGATCGGCTTCTCGCTCACCCTGATCGGCACCATTCTCGGCGAGATGTTCGGCTCCCAGCGCGGCCTCGGCTATCTCCTGATGACGGCGATCGGCTTGCAAAACATCCAGGTGATCATGTCAGTCACGCTGTTCCTGGTGCTGGTGGCGGCAACGGTGAACACGCTGCTGCTCGCGCAGGACCGCCGGTTGCGCAAGCCCGGCGGATAGCGACGTCCGATTTGCGCCTGCCGACCGCGGCACGGCGGTGCGCTTAGTCCCTGACCACGCGCACCGCGCCGCGCGCGGCGCTGGTGGTCAGCGCCGCATAGGCCTTGAGCGCCGTCGACACCTTGCGGCTTCGTTTCGCCGGCTTCCAGGCCTCGGCCTTGCGGGCCAACATGGCCTCCCGGCGCCGGGTCAGGACCGTTTCATCCACCAGCAGGGTGATCGATCGCGCCGGAATGTCGATTTCGATGCGGTCGCCGTCCTCCACCAGCCCGATCAGGCCGCCTTCCGCCGCTTCCGGCGAAATGTGTCCGATCGACAGACCCGACGTTCCGCCGGAGAAGCGGCCGTCGGTGATCAGCGCACAGCTTTTTCCGAGCCCCTTCGATTTGATGTAGCTGGTCGGATACAGCATTTCCTGCATTCCGGGTCCGCCGCGCGGGCCCTCATAGCGGATCACGACGACGTCGCCGGCCTTGATCCTGCCGCCGAGAATGCCCTCGACGGCGGCGTCCTGGCTCTCGAAGATCCGCGCCGGGCCCTCGAATTTCAGGATGCTCTCGTCAACCCCCGCCGTCTTCACGATGCAGCCCTCCGCGGCGAGATTGCCGGACAGGACGGCAAGCCCGCCGTCCTTCGAGAACGCATGTTCCGCATCGCGGATGCAGCCGGCGCTGCGGTCGGTATCAACCTCGTCGAAACGCCGCTCCTGACTGAACGCCACCTGCGTTGGCACGTTGCCCGGCGCCGCCCTATAGAAGGTGCGGACATTGTCGCTTTTGGTGCGCCTGATATCCCAGCGGTTTAGCGCATCCTCGAGGGACTTGGCGTGTACCGTCGGAAGTTCGCGATTGATCAGACCGGCCCGGTCGAGTTCGCCGAGAATGGCCATCACGCCGCCGGCGCGGTGAACGTCCTCCAGATGCACGTCCGGCACCGAGGGAGCCACCTTGCACAGCACCGGCACGCGGCGGGACAACCGGTCGATGTCCTGCATCGTGAAGGGAATCTCGCCTTCGTACGCCGCCGCCAAAAGATGCAGCACGGTGTTGGTCGATCCGCCCATCGCGATGTCCAGCGTCATGGCGTTTTCGAACGCCTTGAAGCTGGCGATCGTCCGCGGCAGCGCGGTCTTGTCGTCCTGCTCATAGTAGCGACGCGCCAGATCGACGATCAGATGGCCGGCTTCGACGAACAGTCCCTTCCGGTCGGCATGGGTCGCCAGCATCGAGCCGTTGCCGGGCAAGGCAAGGCCGAGGGCCTCGGTCAGGCAGTTCATCGAGTTCGCCGTGAACATGCCCGAACA
>JBAVEE010001057.1:0-1914 GCA_049587575.1 Bradyrhizobium sp. | reverse complement strand
GTCTATACGTACAGAGGTAGCTGCCCATTCTGGAAACTGACATTGCCCCGAAACGGCCGCACATGTTAGACGATTGGGCATGGATGCGGCCAGTTACGAGAAGAAACTCCGACGGCGAGCCCGCAGGATTGCGGAGCTCGAAGAGTCACTGCGGCAACGCGATCGACGAATCGAGAAACTGGAAAAGAGGTTGGCTGATTTGGAGGCCGCGTTGGGGCGGCGAAGCGAAGCCAATGCCTCGAAGAAGCCGCGTTTCACAGGGGATTACAGTGTCGCAACTCAGGAGCGGAAAGGGCGAAAGCGCCGCAAGAAGAAGTCCACAGGGCGCCGTTCGAAGGAAGCAAAGCTGCCCGAAGTGGCCCGCACCGAAGAGATTTACCCGGTCGGCTTGAAGCCTGAGCAATGCACGTTCTCGCATGACCGGCTGGCTTGGCGGCTGGAAAACGGGCGGGCCATCCTCGTCCGCTATCGCATTTACAAAGCGCATTGGGGATTCCCCGCCGAAGTGCCTGATCTGCTGCCGCGTTCGGAATATGGCATCGAGATCGCGGTCATCCTGAGTTACCTCGTTTACACGGTCGGCGTGTCGATCAACAAGGCCCGCTTGCTGCTGGAGTTTTTCTGCTGCCTCCGTTTGTCACGATCGCAGGCCAATTCGCTTCTCGACCAATTGGCGCGGCTGTGGGAAAGCGAATTCGACGCGCTGCTGGAATTGATGTCCCTGGCGTTGGTGGTTTACATCGACGAGACGGGATGGAAGGTCTCCAAGAAGAACTGCTATGCCTGGGTGTTCACCACGCTGTCGCACACGGTGTTGCTCTACGGCCGGACGCGCAACGCCTCGGTGCTGGACGAAGTGCTGCCCAGCGACCGCTTCCAGGGCATCGGCGTGAGCGACGATTACGCCGCCTACCGCGACCGGTTTCCGCGGAGCCAGAAGTGCTGGAGCCACCTGCTGCGCAAGGCCATTGCTTTGATGCTGGCTCATCCGGCGAAACGCCATTACCGACGTTTCTTCGAGCGGTTGCTCGAACTGTATCGGGAAGCCAAACGCTACCAGCAAGATCAGCGGTTAGGGCCGGCGGCCCGAGCACATCGCGTCGTGGAACTGGAAGAAAAGCTCGGCGCCCTCTGCTCGCGCTGGGAAGACGAATTGCCGAAGGACGTTGCGAGCGACGTGCGCGCCTTCGTAAATTTGCAGCGTGAACTGATGCGATGCCTGCGCGACGAATCGCTGTTCACTTTTGTCCTGTTCCGCGAGGTGGAAGCAACCAACAACCGTTCGGAGCGAACGTTCCGCGATACGGCCAAGGCGCGAGCCACGGGACAGACCAGCAAGACAGATCATGGCGCCTGGCGACGCAGCGTGATTGTGAGCGTTTTGACCTCGCTCAAGCAGAACCTGGCCGCCTTCACGATCGACGTGGTCGTCGCTGAAGTAGCCGCATGGCGCCGGCGCGGCATTTCTCTCTTCCAACGCCAACTCCAGGCAATACGCGACGGCACCATTGGAGCCGCGAGCCACGGCGCCACGGCACACTGAGCGTCCTGGACGCTCAGTGTGCGCATTAGCCAGCCGCCGACTTCACAGCCAAGTCATCTCCACGGCGCGACATCCCGCGGGAGAAAGCCGAACCCTACCAGCTACGCGCTCGCTGCAACCCCGTGCAGCGCTACGCAAGGTGTCCGTTTGTGGAATGGGCAGGTACCCTGAATCGCCCACAAATTCTGTGGAGGAACCATATTTAATCGCCTAAGAAACCGACCTCTCGTGCGTTAAATAAGCGGGCCGCCTGATGTGCAGTTAACTAACGGAATGACCCGGAACTCGCCCGAAACGCCGAGCGATTGGCTGCGATCGGTCGTAGCACGCTACGAAGGACCGCTCGTGCGCTACGCCGCGCGCATCACGGG
>JBAVEE010001056.1:0-1652 GCA_049587575.1 Bradyrhizobium sp. | reverse complement strand
CGCCGTTAAAATATGCCTCCACATAGGTTCTGCAACAGGTTGCGTTTCAGGATATTGATCAGGGCGCCCGCCTGTTAGGCGGCACTTTCGTCGCTGAAGGGATGGAGATAACTCGTTACGGCTAGTGTCATGGCGATCTGGGTCCTGTTTTTCAACCGGTACTTTCGCATGATGTTGCCGATATGAGCGCGCACGGTATGTTCGGAGATATGGAGATCGTGCGCGATATTCTTGTTCTGCATTCCCTGCGCAATGAGCGTGATGAGTTCGCGCTCGCGCCGGGTCAATGGTGGAAATAGAGTCAGGTCCGCACTCATGACTACGCCTCCCTACGATTGACAGGTACTGAAATTACTCCGATTTGAGAGCATCGATTGGATCGAGTTTCGATGCCCGGTAAGCGGGATAGAAGCCGAAGATCAATCCGGTCGCGGCCGAAAAGCTGACCGAGAGCGCGATCGCCTGGAGATTGATAGTGGTGACCCATCCGACCATGCGTGCTACAGTCAGCGAGAAAACAATCCCGCAGAGCACGCCCATGGCTCCTCCCAGCAGACAAAGCACCATTGCTTCGCTGAGGAATTGAAGGCGGATATCGCGCATCCGACCTCCCAACGCGCGGCGGATACCAATCTCGCGCGTGCGCTCGATGACCGAAACAATCATGATGTTCATGATGCTGATCCCGCCGACAACGAGCGAGACCAGGGCGATCGCCGTCAGCAGCAGCGCTACCGTGCGAATAGCGCCTTGCTGCGCCGCCATCGCGGCGGCAGGATCCTGTACCCGAAAATCATCCTCCTGCCCGTAGGGGATGCGGTGGCGCTGCCTCAGCAGGTTTTCGATTTCCGCCTTTGCGCCGGCAAGCTGTCCGCCAGAGGCGGCCTTGGCGACGATGTATGCGACAGTGTCGCGATTTATGCCGCGCGCACTTCCCAGAAAACGCAACCTGGCCGTGCTCAACGGAACAAAAAGTACGTCATCCTGATCAGGCGCTTTGGCATCCAGGACACCGATGACCTCCAGCGGCGTATTGAGGATCCTGATCTGCGCGCCGATCGGGCTTTCGCCTGACTTGAGCAACTCATGCGCCACCCGGTGGCCAAGGATCGCGACTTTTCCGGCACCCGCTTCTTCCGAAGGCAGGAAATACCGGCCCGACGTCAATTCCCAGTCGCGTACTTTGAAATGAGCTGACGTCGTTCCGTTGATCGTCGTGTTCCAGTTCTTGTTCTCGTGGATCACTTGCGCGGCACCGGCAATCGATCCTGCTGCCGCCCTGATTTCCGGAATCTGCTCAAGAATGGCCTGCACGTCGCCTTCAGTCAGCGTCAGCTTGGTTCCTGCTTTCAGCCGAACCCCACCCTGACGAATTGCGCCGGGAGTGACCATCAGGACGTTGGCACCGATCGCACGAATCTGATCTTCCAGCCGCAGCTGCGCTCCCTCGCCGATCGCAAGAACGGTGACGATCGAGGCGACGCCAATCACGATTCCGAGCATCGTCAGAATGCTCCGCAAAGGGCTTACGCGCAGCGCGCGCAATGCAATCTGAAGCGCCTGGAGTGTCATCACATCCCCCGTGCTCCGTTCGGAGCTTGCGGAACGACGTCGTCCGCCACGACGCGGCCGTCAAGCAGGCGGATAATGCG
>JBAVEE010001055.1:0-2371 GCA_049587575.1 Bradyrhizobium sp. | reverse complement strand
CTCTCGCGCCAGCTCTTGAGGGTCGTCGCCGGCGTCCGGCTGTATTGGGCTGCGATCTGCAGCGCCCAGCCAAGATGCTTGCGCGCATGACGAAGGCCGATACGCAGCCCGTAATGACTGCAAACCTCGTCATAGAGCGCGCGGATATATCCGAGCTGCTCCGTCAGCGAAGGCGCGGATTCAACGACACCGGTTTCGATGCGACGCCCGATCTGGCCTGGCAGCCATGGCTGGCCCTGCGCGGCGCGACCGACCATGACCGCATCGGCGCCCGACATTTCCAGCGCGGCCACGGCCTGTTCGAACGAAGTGATGTCGCCGTTGACCACGAGCGGAACGCGAATGGCGTCCCTGACCGCGCGCACCGCGGCCCAATCGGCTTTGCCGTTGTAGAACTGACAGCGGGTACGGCCATGCACCGAAATCATCTGCACGCCTGCGGCCTCGGCGCGGCGCGCCAATTCGGGTGCGTTGAGAGAGCGATCGTCCCAGCCGAGCCGCATCTTCAGCGTCACCGGCACCTTCACCGCCGATATTGTCGCCTCGATCAGCCTCACGGCGTGATCAAGATCGCGCATCAACGCCGAACCGGACTGGCCGCCCGTCACATGGCGCGCAGGGCAGCCCATGTTGATATCGATAATTTCGGCTCCCGCCGCTTCGGCGATGCGGGCGCCTTCCGCCATCCACCTGACCTCGCAGCCCGCGAGCTGAACCACATGCGGGCCTATTCCCGCTGCTTCGCATCGCAGCCGCGACATCGGGCGGCCATTGACGAGATCATCGCTGGCGGTCATTTCCGAAACCACAAGTCCGGCCCCAAGTTCGGCGGCCAAGCGTCGAAAAGGGGCGTCCGTGACGCCGGACATGGGCGCAAGAAGAACCCGGTTGGCGAGTTCAATATCGCTTATCTTCAATGGCTTAAGGGATGAGTGTGCCGGAAGGGTCACGGACTTCTCGTTGTTTCGGCGGACGCCCGATCGCGCCTGCCGAGATGCATTCTGCGCACAAATCTTGTGCAGTCAAGTTTCATGCCTACAGTTTAGACATTTCCGAAAATCTTGCAAGTGCACTGCAACAAATTACGCTTTTTCCCACAGCTTGCGGGAATCGTTCTGTTTTCGCTGCGTGACCATGATAAGGGCAGTGCGCCGGCCTACCTCCGCTTCCTCCAAAATCCCGCTTTGCCTGTAATTGAGTCCCATGACGAAACCTGAACGGACTGCAGCCATCCTCGTCGCAGCCGGACGCGGCCTGCGTGCCGGCGCGGGGGGACCGAAGCAGTACCGATCAATCGGCGGGCAGACCGTCATTTTCCGGGCGATGGAGCCGTTTTGCCGTCATCCCCAGGTGTTGGCCGTGCAACCGGTTTTGAATCCCGACGACATCGCCATGTTCAATGACGCCGTGCGGGAGCTGCGTCACGAGCTGCCTGCGAATGGCGGGGCAACCCGCCAGGCTTCGGTGCGCGCAGGACTGGAGGCGCTCGCGTCCCAAAAGCCCGACGTCGTTCTCATCCACGACGCAGCGCGACCTTTCGTCTCAGCCGCGCTGATTTCGCGCGCGATCAAGGCAGCTTCCATCACCGGCGCGGCCATTCCCACGATACAAGTCGCCGACACGATCAAGCTGGTCGACGGAAACGGAAATGTCGAGGCGACGCCGGAGCGCGCCCGTTTGAGAATCGCGCAGACGCCACAGGCGTTCCGCTTTGATGTTATTCTGGAAGCCCATCGCCGCGCGGCGCGCGAGGGCCGCAGCGATTTCACCGACGATGCAGCGCTTGCGGAATGGGCGGGATTGACGGTGGCGACATTTGAAGGCGATCCTGCGAACATGAAACTGACGACACCGGAAGATTTCGTCCGCGAAGAAGCCCGCCTCGCCAGTCTGCTCGGCGACGTCCGAACCGGGACGGGTTACGATGTTCACGCCTTTGGCGAGGGCGATCATCTGATGCTGTGCGGCGTTCGCGTACCGCACAGCCGCGGCTTCCTCGCCCATTCCGATGGCGACGTCGGCCTTCATGCGCTGGTCGATGCCATTCTCGGCGCGCTGGCGGACGGCGATATAGGTTCGCATTTTCCGCCCACCGACATGAAATGGAAGGGTGCGGCATCCGATAAATTCCTGAAATACGCGGTCGATCGGGTCGCCGCGCGCGGCGGTCGGATCGCCAATCTGGAAGTCACCCTAATCTGCGAGCGGCCGAAGATCGGACCCTTGCGCGACACCATGCGCGCGCGGATCGCCGAGATCGCCGGACTGAACGTCTCGCGCGTCGCCGTAAAGGCGACCACCAGCGAACGTCTCGGTTTCACCGGCCGCGAGGAAGGCATCGCCGCGACCGCCAGCGCGACCATTCGCCTGC
>JBAVEE010001054.1:0-1592 GCA_049587575.1 Bradyrhizobium sp. | reverse complement strand
CCGCTACCCTGATCGGATTGACCGCGATCCTGATGTGGTCGCTGTTGGCGGCGCTGACCGTGGCGACGGGGAAAATCCCGGCCTTTCAACTGGCCGCGATGACGTTCGCGATCGGTGCGCTGGTCGGCTCGCTGACCTGGATCGGGCGGCCGGAGGCTGTTCGTGCGCTGCGGCAGGCGCCGCTGGCATGGATCGTCGGGGCCGGCGGGCTGTTCGGGTACCATGCGCTGTATTTCCTCGCGTTGCGCTTCGCACCGCCGGCCGAAGCCGGCCTTCTGAATTATCTCTGGCCGCTCTTGATCGTGCTGTTTTCCTCGGTGCTGCCGGGCGAGCGGCTGGCGCCGCACCACGTCATCGGCGCGCTCTTGGGGCTTGCCGGTACGGTGCTGCTGTTCGCCGGCAACCGCATGAGCGGCTTCGCGCCTGGCCAGCTTCCGGGCCTGTTCGCGGCGTTCGTCGCGGCCTTCGTCTGGGCGGCCTACTCGGTCATGTCGCGCAAGCTCAAATCGGTGCCGACCGATGCGGTGGCGGGATTTTGCCTCGCAACCTCACTGCTTGCCGCTCTCGTCCATGCGCTGGTGGAGGATACCGTGTGGCCCGACACGACGGCGCAATGGCTGGCGATCGCCGCGCTTGGCGTCGGGCCGGTCGGCGCCGCATTCTATGCATGGGATGTCGGCATGAAGCGCGGCGACATCCGGGTGCTGGGGGCGGCGTCCTACGCGACCCCGCTGCTCTCGACGTCGTTTCTGATTCTGGCCGGCTTTGCGAAGCCCAGCGCAAATATCGCGATCGCCGCCGTGCTGATCGCCGCCGGCGGATTGATCGCGGCGAGGGATATGGTCTGGAGGCGCTGACGCGCCCGGTTATCCCGCCGGCGTCCATCCCTTCGGCGCCAATTCGAAAGCCGCAAAATCGAATCCGGGCGCCACCGTGCATCCCACCAGCGTCCAGTCGCCCGCGCTTTCCGCTGCCTGCCAGGCCAGCGCCGGCACGGTCGCCTGCGGTACTTCGCCGGCGGCGAGGTCCGGACCGAGCCTGACGCTGCGTTCGCCGTTCTGGTCGGCAATCTGCAAGGTCAGGGCGCGGCCGGCGTAATAGTGCCAGATTTCCACCGCGTCGATGCGATGCCAGTGCGAGCGCTCGCCGCGCGCCAGCAGGAAATAGATCGCGGTGGAAGCCGCGCGCCCCTGGGCATCGAGGCGGGCATCGCGAAACGTCTCGCGATAGTGGCCGCCTTCGGGATGCGGCTTCAACTGAAGCCGCGCGATGATGTCGGCAGCGGTAGGCGGCTCGACCATCAGGATTGTGCTTGCATCATGATTTGTTCTTGCGCTCGCGCAGTTCGCCGAACACTTCGGCCGCGCTCTTGCCTTTCATCCGCACGCCGGCTGCGACCGATGGCTCGTCGGCGCGCAGGAACACGTTTGCCTTTTTTTCCTCGCCGAGCAGCGTCGGAATCGTCGGCCTGTTTTCCGCCCGTAAACGCTTCACTTCCTCGGCGCGCGCTCTCAGCGCGGCATTGTCCGTCTCGATGGTCAGCGCGAATTTGATATTGGCGGCGGTGTATTCATGGCCGCAATAGAGTTTGA
>JBAVEE010001053.1:0-2248 GCA_049587575.1 Bradyrhizobium sp. | reverse complement strand
GGTTTCGGTCATGCAATACTCTTCAAGGGATCGGCTCTTCTTTGGAACAAAACTCGACTAGCGGTCAAAGGCTGGAGGTCGTCGTCGCCGACGACGAGGGATCGACCCGGCTCGACCGCGTGCTGGCGCTGCGCCTTGCCGAGCTGTCGCGATCGCGGCTGAAGGCGCTGATCCTCGCGGGCCGGGTCTCGATTGAAAGCGCCACCGTCAAAGGCGCCCCCATTCGCGATCCCGCTTATCATGTCGCCGCCGGCGATACGATCACAATCGACGTGCCGGAAGCGATCGATCCAGAGCCCAAAGGCGAGGATATCGCGCTCGATATCGTCCATGAGGATGACGACATCATCGTCATCGACAAGCCGAGGGGGCTCGTGGTGCATCCGGCCGCGGGCCATGAGACCGGCACGCTGGTCAACGCGCTGATCGCCCATTGCGGCGCCAGCCTGTCGGGGATCGGCGGCGTCAGGCGCCCGGGCATCGTGCACCGGCTCGACAAGGACACCACCGGGCTGATGGTGGCGGCGAAGAACGATCGCGCCCACCAATCGTTGACCGAGCAGTTTGCCGACCATGGCCGCACCGGCGCGATGCGGCGCGGCTACATGGCCTTTGTCTGGGGGACGCCGAACCGGCAACGCGGCACCATCGACGCGCCGATCGACCGGCATCCCTATGCCCGCGAGAAGATGGCGGTGCGCGACAGCGGCCGCGCCGCGGTCACCCATTGGGAGGTCCAGGAATCCTACAGCGGGCGCGACGGCAAGCCGGTCGCAGCACTTCTCGCCTGCCAGCTCGAGACCGGGCGCACCCACCAGATCCGGGTGCATCTGGCCCATATCGGCCATCCGCTGCTGGGCGACGCCGTCTATGGCCCGCACTTCAAGACCAAGGCCAGCCATCTCGGCCCCCAAAGCCAGGCGGCCCTGGCCAGCCTCGATCGCCAAGCGCTACATGCATACCTCTTGACCCTGGAACACCCCAAAACCGGGGCGATTTTGGAGTGGATTTCGGATTTGCCCGCCGACCTCACCCACCTGCGAGAATGCCTGCGAGCGGCGCTATGACGCAGGCGGTTTGGAAAAGGCAAACCATGACAACAGGTTATGGCAGCCACACGGGGACGTGACGGCGGTTATCCTTCCAAATGCCCCCCGATTTGGTGTATGTTGCACCTGCGTTGAATGTCCAACGCGGAACATCGCAGAGCGACTGGCTTTAACAAAGCGGCCGTCTGCCTGGCCCGCCGCTGTCGGGGGCCTGAACCACTGGAGGGCGCTAAATGGCCCGTACAGCTACCCTGCCGATTCTCAACGGAGAATCCGGCCTTTCCCGGTACCTCGCCGAGATCCGCAAATTTCCGATGCTGGAACCCCAGCAGGAATACATGCTCGCCAAGCGCTGGCGCGAGCATGACGATCGCGACGCGGCACATCAGCTTGTCACCAGCCATCTCCGGCTCGTGGCCAAGATCGCCATGGGCTATCGCGGCTACGGCTTGCCGATTTCCGAGGTCGTCTCGGAAGGCAATGTCGGCCTGATGCAGGCGGTGAAGCGGTTCGAGCCCGAAAAGGGCTTCCGACTCGCGACCTACGCCATGTGGTGGATCAAGGCGTCGATACAAGAGTACATCCTGCGTTCGTGGTCGCTCGTGAAGATGGGCACCACCGCGAACCAGAAGAAGCTGTTCTTCAACCTGCGCAAGGCGAAGAGCAAGATCTCCGCGCTGGACGAGGGCGATCTGCACCCCGACCAGGTGAAGCTGATCGCCAAGCGCCTCGGCGTGACGGATCAGGACGTTGTCGACATGAACCGCCGTCTCGGCGGCGATGCCTCGCTCAACGCGCCGATCCGCGACGACGGCGAGGCCGGCGAATGGCAGGACTGGCTGGTCGACACCTCGCCCAACCAGGAAGTCCTGATGGCCGAGCACGAGGAGTTCGATCATCGCCGGCAGGCGCTGAACGGCGCCATCGGCGTGCTCAACCCGCGGGAACGGCGCATCTTCGAGGCGCGGCGTCTGGCGGAAGAGCCGATGACGCTGGAAGACCTCGCCGCCGAATTCGGCGTGTCGCGCGAGCGCGTGCGGCAGATCGAAGTCCGCGCCTTCGAGAAGGTGCAGTCGGCCGTGAAGGGCACCATCGCCAGGCAGGAAGCGGCGGCGCTCGAAGCCGCGCACTGATAAAGGCGAATTGAACAACGAGACAAAAGCCGGCGGCAACGCCGGCTTTTTTGTTGGGGGCAAGAG
>JBAVEE010001052.1:0-10223 GCA_049587575.1 Bradyrhizobium sp. | reverse complement strand
ACCGTTCACGCTCACGACAAAAAGTTCATCTTCCGACCGAACAAAGCATGCGGGTTGCCCGTCCAGAAGCTTAGCCAATAAGATCCCGACCATTTTCTGTCCTTGCAACACGCACGCATTTCGGCCTGACAACGCCCGCACTCACACGCACTCACAGCTATTCAAAATGCGCGGCGAGCGCGCCCGAACGTCGTGGTGTGCGATCGAGCATTTCGAGACGCGCAGGTCAAGTCTTGCGCATGACACGCTAGCGCGACCGCCATGCAGCCGAGCGCCGCAAAAATAATCTGCGCGCGATTCGCTATTCAGGAAAAACACCAGACCATGAACTTTAGAAAAATCGAACCGAGCAGATAGACCCACGCGACCGCCGCCAGCAACGCCAGCCCGAAGAAGGATCCAAAAAACGCCAGCTCCTTTGCCTTCAGGAACAACGGGACTTTTTCTGGCTGGCGGAGCATCGGCGCTGGTTTCGGAGGCGGGGTTGATGAAATTCAAGGACGATCAGCTAACTCGCAATTTGGATCATCTCATGGCGCGATTACAACAACGCCGTTCATCGGTGCGGATTTTTTCTTTTGCAGAATCGGCGAAGCCGCTGGGATACATTGAACAATCGCAATTGACTCGGTCTGACGCCTCGATCGGGGAGCTTACCTCACCGATCACGGCGACATGCGGTATGCGCAAAATCGCCGGAAACCGTCAATGCCGATTCAGCCGGGTACTCCGGCGCCCCTCGGATTCCCCCGCCCCCGCCGACTAAAACCGGCCTCTTGGTTTGAATTGGGGTAAGGTCCTCAAAAAGCATTTCCCCGTGGAGCATTGCTCGATAGCGGGCCAACGGCGCTTGCCCGGCGACGCTACGGATTCCGCGTCACAGACCGCATTCTCGGTCTCAGGTGCGGAAGAACGCGAACCAGAGCCCGCCAAGGATCAATACCGCGAGGCCGGTGGAGACCACCAGGAGAGCGAACACCGATGGCCCAGGCTCGGCCTGCCGCGCTTCGGTCGGGGTTTCGACGATCTGACGTTGCTGTCGCGTTGCCATGCGGGCCTCGATTTCCTTGATGTCGCACCGGATTTTTGGCGCGGGACGTCGAGGCAACGCACGATTTCAAACGATGTTCCGGGTTTTGCGGCGATCCGATGCCGCGTCGCATGACGAACGATGGACCGTTCCCGGCCGCTGCCGTTTGGCCCATTGCCCTGCCCGCCCCGCCACGGTTAACGCCGTTAGGAGATTCCCGCCCGGCTTGCTTGAAACCCGGTTTCCCCGTGGTATCGTCCGTCTTTCGGCTGTTGCGTTCTCGGAGTATCCCATGGCCCCCCGCGCCAACTGGAAGGGTTTCCTGCGCCTTTCGCTCGTGACCTGCCCGGTCGCCCTGTATCCGGCGACGTCGGACACCGAAAAGGTCAGCTTCAACCAGATCAACCGCAAGACCGGCCATCGCATCAAATACGCCAAGGTCGACGCCGACACCGGCGAGGAAGTCGCATCCGAAGACATCATGAAGGGCTACAAGGTCGACACCGATACCTACATCGAGATGTCGAAGGAGGAACTCGACGACATTGCGCTGGAATCGACCCACACGATCGAGATCGACGAGTTCGTGCCGAAATCCGATATCGACGGCCGCTACCTGATCCGCCCGTATTATCTCGTGCCCGACGGCAAGGTCGGTCACGACGCCTTCGCGGTGATCCGCGAGACCGTTCGCAGCATGAACAAGGTCGCGATCGGGCGCGTGGTGCTGACCAACCGCGAGCACATCATCGCGCTGGAACCGCTCGGCAAGGGCCTGATGGGCACGCTGTTGCGCTACCCATACGAGGTGCGCAGCGAAAAGGAATATTTCGACGATATCCAGGATGTGAAGATCACCAAGGATATGCTGGATCTCGCCAAACACATCGTCGAGAAGAAGTCCGGATCGTTCGAGCCCGACAAATTCGAAGATCATTACGAATCGGCGCTGATCGAACTCATCAACAAGAAGCGCAGCGGCATCCGCACCACGGCGAAAGCCGCGCCGAAGACAGCCGGCAACGTCATCAATCTGATGGACGCCCTGAAACGCAGTCTCGCCAGCGAACGGCCATCTCCTCCTCCCGCCAAGGCAAAGGGCAAAAAGCCGCGCAAGGCCGTCTCCGGCCAGCGCGAGATGTTGCTGCCGATCAGCGGCAAGCGCGCCGGCAAGGAAGAAGCGAAGACGCAAGCGCCCAAGAAGGTTGAAAGGCCGGTACGCGCGGCCGCTCGATCGAAAAAAGCCGGATAACCGCTACTTCAGCGAGGCATTGACCGACGTGAACCCGGTGTTGAGGGTGCTGCCAATGCCGTTGACGGCGGTGATAATCACAATGCTCAGACCGACCGCGATCAGGCAATATTCGATGGCTGTCGCGCCGGATTCATCGCTCAGGAATCTTGAAATCAGCGGCTGCATTCAAAACTCCCTTTGACGCGCCCCGTCGGGATCTTCCCGACCCGACGCCCTGCCGAAATCTAGATGTCAAAGGTTGCGCGTACATTGACAAACACGCTGAACGACAGATTAACCAGAACGATCGCGTTTAGCGCATCATTCGCGGACCGCGCTATCCATACGGTGTCGAGAATTTGCATCTGATTTTGCAACTCGCTCACATCATCGCCTGATCGGGCTTCCCAGAAGCGAGCAATGCCGGCGCAAGTGCAGGAGCGCAGAACGGCTGCATCGGCATCCTGACCGAGGGGATTAGGGCCCGGACGCGGGATTGGTCCGGCAGCAGCAATACTCGGAGCCACGTCCGATCCGGCGGAAGAATCATGATTTGGGTCAATGGCACTGAAGCAATAGGGCCCTAACTGGTTCCAATGGCCTCAAATCACCGGCATTGCCAATGAACCCTGTCGACACGAACCGCCCGCAACTGAAAATCCGAAGCGTCAATCTCGATACCGGCCGCGAGAACGTGATCGTCATATCCCGGCGGTCGAAGGCACTGCGCGCGGAGATATTTCGCGGATTTAGCCGCGTCGAGCTGCGCCGCGATTCGAAGGTGCTGCTCGCCACCCTTCTCATCACCGACGACGACGCCCTGGTCGGCCCTGACGAAATCGGCCTTTCCGACCCGGCGTTCCGGCGCTTCGCCGAATCCGCCGGCAATCTGGTGACGGTGACGCCGGCGTCGCCGCCGGAAAGTCTCGAAGCGGTGCGCGCCAAGATCCGCGGCCAGGCCCTGAGCGCTCGGGAGATAACCGCAATCGTCAACGACCTTACCCACTATCGGTACTCCGACATGGAGGTCGCGGCGTTCCTGATCGGCTCCGCCAGTTTCATGACCAGCGACGAGTTGATCGCGCTGACCCGGGCCATGGCCGAGGCGGGAACGCAGCTGAAGTGGCCCGACCCGATCGTGGTCGACAAGCATTGCATTGGCGGCATTCCGGGCAATCGAACTTCCATGATCGTGGTGCCAATCGTGGCGGCGCACGGCCTGCCGATTCCGAAGACCTCCTCGCGCGCCATTACTTCTCCCGCCGGCACCGCCGATACGATGGAGGTGCTGGCCCGGGTCAATGTCGGCGCCGACGAGATGAAGGCGATCGTCGCGGCCTGCAAGGGCTGTCTGGTATGGGGCGGGCACGTCAACCTGTCTCCCGCCGACGATATCCTGATCTCGGTGGAGCGGCCGCTCAGCCTCGACACCCGCGAACAGATGGTGGCTTCGATCATGTCAAAGAAACTGGCCGCCGGTTCGACCCACCTGTTGATCGACCTGCCGGTCGGCCCGACCGCCAAGCTCACCAACGTCACCGAAGCCATGCGGCTGCGCAAGCTATTCGAGTTCGTCGGCGACCGCTTCGGCATCGCGGTGGAGGTGGTCACGACCGACGGCCGCCAGCCGATCGGAAACGGCATCGGTCCCGTGCTCGAGGCCCAGGACGTCATGGCGGTTCTGGCGAACGATCCCGCAGCCCCGATGGACCTCCGCGAAAAGTCACTGCGGCTCGCCGCCCACCTGCTGGAATACGATCCGAAGCTGCGGGGCGGTGCCGGCTATGTTCGCGCCCGCGAGTTGCTCGACAGCGGAGCGGCACTCAGGCAAATGCAAAAGATCATCGATGCGCAGGGGCCATCGAACTGCCACACCGCACTGGGGGATCTGACCTTCGATGTGCTGGCCGGCAGCGATGGCATAGTCTCCGGCATCGACTGTCTGCAGTTGAACCGGCTGGCGCGGACCGCAGGCGCTCCGCTCGACAAGGGTGCCGGCATCCGGCTGTTCCGGAAAATCGGCGACCGCGTCGAAAGCGGCGAGCCGCTGTATCGGATCTACGCTTTCGATCCGTCGGGGCACGATCTCGCGGCGGCAAGCGCGACGATCGATAGCGGCTACGCGATCGAAAATCCGACATCGCCTCACGGACCGGCAAAGCTGTGAGCAACGTCGCCATTCAGAGCCTGTCATCCGGTGCCGCAGATGCAAGACGGCTGGCTTCGCTGCTCGGCCTTCCCTTGCGGGAAATCGCGCTGCATCGCTTTCCCGACGGGGAAATCCGCGTGACGGTCGGCCCTGCCGCCGCGACGACGATCATCTATGCCTCCCTCGACCAGCCAAATGACAAGCTCATTGCCCTGCTGTTCGCCGCGGAAGCGCTGCGCCGGGCCGGCACCAGGCGGCTCGTGCTGCTGGCGCCATATCTATGCTACATGCGCCAGGATGCGGCCTTCAGCGAAGGCGAAGCGATCAGCCAAAAGGCGGTTGGCCGGCTGATTTCAGGAATTGTGGATCGCGTGATCACGGTGGATGCTCACCTCCACCGCACGCCCGACATCAGCGCGGTTTTCCCCGGCATCGAGGCGGAAGACCTGTCGGCCATGCCGGCGATCGCGAATTCGCTGCGACCCACCGGAATCGACCCCGCAACGATCGTGGCCGGCCCCGACGCGGAATCACGGCCTTGGGTGAGCGATCTCGCCGGCCGGCTCGGGCTGGCGCATATGGTTGCACAGAAGATTCGCCACGGCGACCGCTCCGTCGAGATCGCGTTCGCCGACTCGGTCGCTGGCCGGCCGGTGCTGCTGGTTGACGATATCGTCTCAAGCGGCGGCACCCTGATTGCCTGCGCCAGGGCGCTCACCGCCGCGGGCGCCACGGCGATCGACGCCGTCATTACCCACGCGCTGTTTCCGCACGCAATGACAGCGAAATTCGGGGACGCCGGCATTCGCTCGGTCCGCTCGACTTCCAGCGTGCCGCACCCCACCAACGCGATTCCGCTCGATGACATTTTCGCGGCCGCGCTGCGCGGCGAGGCGAATGACACAACCTTCCCGGAGATCACAACATGAGCGTGACCATTCGATTTTGCGGCGCGGCGCACACGGTAACGGGTTCGTGCTACCTGCTCGAAACGCCGTCCGGGCGCTTCCTGATCGACTGCGGCCTGTTCCAGGGGCAGAAGACCCTGAAGGAACTCAATTACGGCGCCTTTCCATTTCGGCCCGCCGATGTCGATGCCGTGGTTCTGACCCACGCCCATATCGACCACAGCGGACTGCTGCCGAAGCTCGTGCGCGAAGGCTTCGGTGGAAAAATCCTGGCGACGCGCGGAACGATCGACCTGTGTTCCTATATGCTGCCGGATGCCGGAAGCATCCAGGAATCGGAGGTCGCCGCCCTCAACAGGCGCAACTCGGCCCGCGGTAGGTCCGAGGTCAATCCGATCTACACGCAGGCCGACGCCATCGCATCGCTGCAATCGTTTCAGCCTGTCGAGTACGAGACGTGGGTCGACGTGATACGAGGCGTTCGCGCGCGCTACTGGAATGCGGGTCATCTGCTCGGCTCGGCCTCGATCGAACTTGAGTTCGATGGCGAGAGCTCCGGCGGCCAACCGCTGCGCCTGCTCGCGTCCGGCGACGTCGGCCCTGACGCCAAGCTGCTTGAACCCGATCCGAAGGCGCCGGCCGGGTTCGACTACGTCATTTCCGAATCGACCTATGGCGACAGGATTCGCGCCGCGACGACGCCGCAACAGCGCCGCCAGCGTCTCGCCGCAGAGGTCAAGGACGCCGCGATGGCGAAAGGCGCCCTGCTCATCCCCGCCTTTGCGGTCGAGCGTACCCAGGAATTGATCGTCGACCTGGTCGATCTGATGGAACGTGGCGACATCCCGTCGGCGCCGATCTTTCTCGATTCACCGCTGGCGATCCACGCAACGGAAGTTTTCCGGAAACATGCCGCGAGCCTCGACGTCAACATCGACGTCAATCGCCTGTTCAGCTCGTCGCATCTGCGAGTTACCGAAACCGTCGACGAAAGCAAATCGATCGCCAAGCTGACCGGCTTTCATATCATCATTGCCGCAAGCGGCATGTGCGATGCCGGTCGAATCCGCCATCACCTCAAACACTGGCTCTGGAGCAACCGGGGCACGGTGCTGCTGGTCGGGTATCAGGCGCACGGCACCCTTGGCCGATTTCTTCAGGAGGGCGCCAAAGCCGTCCGGATCCAGGGCGAGGAAATCAGGGTGGCCGCCCGCATCCGCATGATGGATGAATATTCGGGGCATGCCGATGGAAGTGAAATTACACGATGGATCGCCGCGCGCCGCCCGATTCAAAGAGGCGTATTCCTGGTCCACGGCGAGGAGCAGGCGATCGCAGGTCTGGCCGAGCGCGTCGCCGAGCGGATCATTCCCTCGGCAAAGCTCTTTCAGCCGGTGCTCGACGACATTTACGAACTGACTACGCCGGCACCCACGCTGCTGGACGTCGCACGTCGCCGCCGCCTCGCCCCCGAAGCGGTTACCCATCTTGATTGGCATAATGAGATGTCGAGGCTGGTGCTCGATATCAACGACCAGGTCGCGGCGGCGGCCGATGACCGCGGCCGCGGCGTCATCATTCGCCGGCTGCGACGCGCGCTGGGCGAATCCGGCTGAACCGGCGGCTTGGCGCCGGGCAGTTGCTGCGCGAAGAACTCGACACAGGGCCGCGGCAAGCGAGTTGTGCGGCGCGGCCTACGGCTTGAAGAACGCGGGATCGTTCAGCGCCTTGATCATGGTGTCCACCATGTCGGCGGCGCCGTGGTCTTCGCGCTCCTCCAGCAACTCCCACATCTTGCGCAAATTGGCGCGCATCGGCGCCTTCAGCGAGGGGTCGCGCTCGATCAGGGTCCGTGCGATGCAGAAGGCAATGCCTTCGGTGCCCATCCGGGTCTGCTCGACGGTGGGTTTGCTCATGGCCGGCTCCTTGCAGATTTCAATGGCGGATAGGATTCGGGCCGCTGATAGATGAATTTCGGGCCGATTGATAGCTCGCCGCGGCAACCTACTCCGCCATTTCGACCGGCCTGGCGGGACCGGCGAGCGGCTTTTCCTCCATCAGGACCATGCCCAGCGAAGCACCGACCATCATGGCCGCCGCGGCGCCGAAAACATAGCGGAATGCAGCGACCATGTCGGCGACCGGGATCGAACTCACCGGACCGCGATGCTCGCCGGCAAGTGAAATATCCGCGCCAAGCGCCATCAGCAGGATCGCGCTGAACAGGGCCACCGTGAACGACGCCATCAGTGCGCGGAAGAAGTTTGTCGCCCCGGTAATGGTGCCGATCTGCGACCGCGTCACCGCATTCTGCGCCGAAACCGTGCTGACCGGAAACGCGGTGCCCAGGCCCAACGCGAACACCGACAAGAGGACCAGCAACACCCATAGCGGCATCGAAAAAAGCGCAAGCGCGCCTCCCGCCAACGCCGCAATCGATGTCCCGATGATGGCTACCCGCTTGTAATGTTTTGCGCGCGCCATGGCTCGGCCGGCGATCGCGGCTCCGCCGGTCGAAACGGCCGCCAGCGGGATCAGCGCAAGCCCCGCCTCGCTGGCACTGAGATGATAGACCACCTCGTAGTAAAGCGGCAGATGCACGGTCAGTCCGAGCATCGCGCCCATCGCGAAGCCCCCGCAAGCCATCGCGTAGGGCACGACCGTTCCGCCCATCAGCGGCAGCGGCAGGAAAGGCTCTTCGGCATTCCCGACATGCCACACGAAGGCCAGCGCGAGCGCGACCGACGAACCGACCATCGCCATAATCAAGGGCGACAGCCAGAGATAGCGGTTTCCGCCCCAGGTCAGCACCAGCATGAACACCACGGCAGCGGCCATCAGCAGCAGGCCGCCGAGCCAGTCGACTTTGCGCTTTCTGTGGAATACCGGAATCTTGCCCATTTTCGGCAACAGCATCGCCAGCGACGTAAGCCCCAGCGGCACGTTGATCCAGAAGATCATCGACCAGTGCAGATGTTCGGCAAACACGCCACCCAGGATCGGTCCGCCGATCCCGGCCGCCATCCATACGCCGCTGAAATAGGCCTGGTACTGGCCGCGCTCGCGCGGCGTCACGATGTCCGCGATCACGGTCTGCACGATCGGCAAAATGCCGCCGCCGCCGAGCCCCTGCAGCCCGCGCGCCACGATCAGCACCGGCATGTTCGGCGCCAGGGCGCACACGATCGAGCCCGAGATGAACAGGCTCATCGCGGTGATAATCATGGCGCGGCGGCCATAGATGTCGCTCAGCGTGCCGAACACCGGTGCAACCGCGGTCGATGCCAGCAGATAGGCTGATATCACCCATGACAAGCTGGAGACATCGCGGAATTGGCGGCCGATGGTCGGCAATGCCGTGGCGACGATGGTCTGGTCAAGGGCGGCCAGGAACATCGTCAGCATCAGGCTGGTCAGGATGGTACGGACTTCACCCGGCGTCAGCGGCGCGCGCGGCTGAGTCGGCGGTGCGTCGCCGATATCGATGATCTCCGCAGACGCATGCGCAAGCTCGCCCGCGATCGCTTCGGGCAATGTCTGTTGGTCAGCCGGTTGAGGGCCCTGTCGTTCGAACTTGTTCATGCGGAGCTGTTTTTGTGCAACGCGACCGAAGGCCGCCTGGGATTCGTTGGCAATTTAGGCGGCAAACCGGGGTTGCGACAGCGGGCTGCGCGCATGGGTGCGTCCCGCGAGAGCACCAGCCGACCGTTTGATGGATAACGGGCCTGCCTTCAGGATCGTGGCCGCTTCTTGAGCCGGGCGCGCTTCGGCAACAGCGCCGGCCATTGCACGATGTGGTCTTCGAGGTCGGCATCCGCGATCTCGTTCTCGGTTCCCTGCACCCGCCCGCGCACCGAGACGCCAGCTTCGTGGACTGTATTGGCATCGCCCGAAATCAGCGGGTGCCACCAATAAAGGTCGCGGCCTTCGGCCACCAGCTTGTAACCGCAACTGGGCGGCAGCCAGTTCAAGGTACGGACATTTTCCGGCGTGAGCCTGACACAGTCCGGAACCCGGTCGGAGCGGTGCGCATAGTCCTTGCAGGCGCACAGCCCGGCATCCAGCAGTTTGCAGGAAACGTGGGTGAAATAGATCTTGCCGGTGTCCTCGTCCTCGAGCTTCTCCAGGCAGCAGCGTGCGCAGCCGTCGCACAGGCTTTCCCATTCGGCGCTGGACATCTCCTCCAACGTCTTGGTTTTCCAGAAGAATCCCTCCTGACCGGAGGGCGGCTTGGGCTTGGCGGTCATGGGTCCTGAGGTGTTCCGGACGGCGGCTTCGGCCCCTTCTAGGGGCTGCGACGGCAATGGTGCAAGCAAGATGGTTCGGCGATGCCGAAAAGACCGGGACAATGTTATCCCTGCCGGCTGAAATCGTGAGCCCGACCATTGGTTTATGGCCCCCGCTCGGTTAGATAGAGACAGAGTCGCCAAGGGCGCAAATGCGCCTTGGGTTTGCCGTAACATTCCCGCAAGACGTCTCGACAGTTCCCAGCCGGGTGCTTGAAGCGTAGCGAGTTACGAACTTCGGAAAACGGGCACCAGTGCGCAAGATCGTGCCAAAGCAATGGACGAAGAAAATCCGGAACTGGATGCTGGATCTCGATGCGCGCATCGATTCCACGCTGTTCTCGTCCGGCAAGGGCGCGCGCGAACTCTATGAGCGGTTCTCGACCTTCATGGACCGCTTTTATGTCGGCCGCTGGAAACGCTGGGTCTTCATCGAGCCGTTGTCGGAAGCCGCCACCATCGGGCTCGGCGGCCTGATCCTGATGCTGGCGCTGGCGGTGCCGGCGTTTCGCGAAACGGCCGACGAGGACTGGTTGAAGAAATCCGATCTGGCGGTGACCTTCCTCGACCGCTACGGCAATCCGATCGGCAGCCGCGGCATCAAGCACAATGATTC
>JBAVEE010001051.1:0-6896 GCA_049587575.1 Bradyrhizobium sp. | reverse complement strand
GCCTATGACGGCGACGGCCGCCTGATCAATTCGCGCTTCCTCGACGGCATGACCATCGCGCAGGCCAAGGAAGACGTCGCCAAGCGGCTGGAATCAGAGGTCCGCGGCAACATGCCGGTCGGCGAGCGGCAGGTAAATTTCCGCCTGCGCGACTGGGGCATTTCACGCCAGCGCTATTGGGGCTGCCCGATCCCGGTGATCCACTGCCCGAAATGCGACGTCGTGCCGGTACCGGACAAGGATTTGCCGGTAGTGCTTCCCGAGGACGTGACCTTCGACAAGCCCGGCAACGCGCTCGACCATCATCCGACCTGGAAGCACGTCAACTGTCCGCAATGCGGGGCCAAGGCGCTGCGCGAAACCGATACCATGGACACCTTTGTCGACTCGTCCTGGTATTTTGCGCGCTTCACCGATCCGTGGAACGAGAAGACGCCGACCACGCCCGCGGTCGTGGATCGTCTGATGCCGGTCGATCAATATATCGGCGGCGTCGAGCACGCGATCCTGCATTTGCTCTACAGCCGCTTCTTCATCCGCGCCATGAAGGCCACCGGTCATATCGGCATGGAGGAACCCTTCGCCGGCATGTTCACGCAGGGCATGGTGGTGCACGAGACCTATCAAAAGGCCGACGGCGGCTACGTCACGCCGGCCGAGGTCAGGATCGAGACCGAGGCCACCGGTCGCCGCGCCAGCCTGATCGAGACCGGCGAAGAGGTAACGATCGGCTCCATCGAAAAGATGTCGAAGTCGAAGCGCAACACGGTCGATCCCGACGACATCATCGCGACTTACGGCGCCGACGTTGCGCGCTGGTTCATGCTGTCGGATTCGCCGCCGGACCGCGACGTGATCTGGAGCGACGAGCGGGTGCAGGGCGCCTCGCGCTTCGTGCAGCGGCTGTGGCGGCTGGTCAACGAATCCGCCGAGATCTCCGGGAAGGCTGCAATGCCCGCGCCGATGGCGAAGCCCGGCGTCTTCGGCTCTGACGCGCTGGCGCTGCGCAAGGCCGCCCATGGCGCGCTGGACAAGGTCTCGACCGGCATCGAAAAGCTGCACTTCAACGTCTGCCTCGCCTATATCCGGGAATTTTCCAACGCGCTCGGCGAGGTATTGGCCCGTCCGGGACAGCCCTCTCCGGATCTGGTCTGGGCGGTTCGGGAGGCGGCAGTCATCCTTGTTCAACTGTTCGCGCCGATGATGCCGCATCTGGCGGAGGAGTGTTGGGGGGTGCTGGGGCAGCCGGGACTGGTTTCGGAGGCGGATTGGCCGCAAATCGACCGCGATTTGCTGGTTGAAGACATCGTGACGCTGGTGGTTCAGGTCAATGGCAAGAAACGGGGTGAGGTCACGGTAGCCCGCACGGCCCAGAATCCGGAAATTGAGGCTGCCGTTTTGGCGCTTGATGCGGTAAAACAGGCCCTAGGCGGCAATGCCGTCCGAAAAGTGATCGTTGTTCCCATGAGGATCGTGAATGTCGTTGGCTAGGACCCGCATCGTCGCTCGGCTGTTGGCCGTGGCCGCCCTTGCGGCGCTGACGGCGGGCTGCTTTCAGCCGATGTATGCCGAGCATGCTGAGGGCAACCCCAGCAACCCCGGCCTCCGCGAAAAATTGATGGGGGTGGACCTCCCGCCGGTCGACAAGCCCAATGCCTCGCGCGACGCCCGGCTCGGGGTGGAAATCCGCAATGCGCTGGCCTTCAAGCTCTACGGCAACGCCACCGGGATGCCGCCGACCCACCGGCTGGTACTTAAATTCCAGACCAGCCGCACCTCGCTGATGACCGATCCGGCCACCGCGCTGCCCACCAGCGAAGATTATGGCATCGATGCTCAGTTCAACCTGATCGAGATCGCCACCAACAAATCGGTGATGACCGGCACGACGTTCTCGCGCGTGTCCTATGATATTCCGGGCAGCTACCAGCGGTTTGCCCGCGCCCGCGCCTTCCGCGACGCCGAGGATCGAGCCTGTCAGGAAATCGCGGAACACATCCAGACCCGGCTGGCATCGTTCTTCTACACCGGCAGCTAACACCGTCGTTCCGGGTCGCGAGCGCAGCGAGTGAGCCCGGAATCCCGAGATTCCCCGATGTGCAATTGCACATCTGAGGTCTGGTCCTTCGCGCCATCCCGGAATGACGAAGGCTAACTTCAGCAAAGTCTGGTCATGGTCGCGCTCCGCGGAAAAGAAATCGACGCCTTCCTGGCCCGGCCCGATCCCGGGCGTCCGATCATCCTGCTCTATGGTCCGGATGCCGGTCTGGTGCGTGAACGCGCCGACGCGCTGCTGGCATCTGCGGTCGATGATGCCAACGATCCGTTTTCGCTGGTGAGGCTGGACGGCGACGAGCTTTCGGCCGAGCCGTCACGCCTGGTCGATGAAGCGTTGACGATTCCGCTGTTCGGCGGTCGCCGCGCGATCAGGGTCCGCGCCGGCTCGCGGAGCTTTGCCAGCGGGGTCGACACGCTGGCGGAGACGCCTCTGAAGGATTGCCGCGTCGTGATCGAGGCAGGCGAGCTGCGGCCCGAGTCGCCGCTGCGCAAGGCCTGCGAGCGCGCCCGGACCGCGGTCGCGATCGCCTGCTATCCCGACGGCGAGCGCGATCTTGCGAAATTGATCGACGATGAGCTGCGGGTCTCGAATTTGCGCATCGCCCAGGATGCGCGCGGGGCACTGACGGCGTTGCTCGGCGGCGACCGCCAGGCTTCGCGCAACGAATTGCGCAAGCTCGCGCTCTATGCCCACGGCAACGTCGAGGTCACGCTCGACGACGTCATGGCGGTCGTGGCCGACGCGTCCGAACTGAAGATCGATCCGATCGTCGACGGCGCCTTCGCGGGGAATGCTGCCGCGGTGGAAACTGAATTCGCCAAGGCGATGGTGGCGGGCACCTATCCCGGCATGATCATTTCCGCAGCCCAGCGTCAGGCGGCATGGTTGCACAAGTCCGCGCTCGCCGTTGCCGAGGGAACGCCGATTTCGGCATTGCTCGACGGCGGATTTCCGCGATTGCACTTTTCACGCAAGGGAAATGTCGATACCGCGCTGCGCAATTTCAACGTGGCGCGGCTGACGCTGATCATCGATCAACTGGCAACCGCGGCGCTCGAGATGCGCAAGCAGGCTCCGCTTGCCGCGGCCATCGCGCAGCGCGTGCTGCTGTCGATCGCGGTGAACGCGAAGCGGCGGGGGTGAGCTAGCCCTTCGCTTCCAGTCTGGTCACGATCTCATCGAGCTGATCGAGATTGCGGTAGCGGATATGCACGGTACCACCGGGATCGCGGTGATCGACGTTGACCGCGAGCCCGAGGGCATCGCTGACCCGCTTCTCCAGCGCGACCGTATCGGGGTCCTTCACCTTGCCGCCGCGCGCCTTTTGCGGTTTGCGCTCGGGCACGCCTTCGACATGGGCCAGCGCCTCGGCCTGACGCACATTGAGACCTTCCTCGACGATGCGTTTGGCGGCGGCGACGGGATCGGGCACGCCGATCAGCGCCCGCGCGTGACCCGCCGACAACTGGCCCAGCGCGATATAGGCCTGAACCTCGGCCGGCAGTTTTGTCAGCCGCATCATGTTGGCGACGTGGCTGCGGCTCTTGCCGACGATCTTGGCGATCTCGTCCTGGCTGCGTTTGAATTCATTGGCCAGCGCATGATAGCCCTGCGCCTCTTCCATCGCGTTGAGATCTTCGCGCTGCACGTTTTCGATGATCGCGATCTCGAGCGCGTCCGAATCGCTGACGTCGACGGGAACGATCGGCACCTCATGAAGGCCGGCGATCTGCGACGCGCGCCAGCGGCGCTCGCCGGCAATGATCTCGTAGCGGTCCTGCACGCCCTTGACCGGCCGAACCACGATCGGCTGGATCACGCCGTGCTGCTTGATCGAGTCGGCGAGTTCGCCGAGTTCGGTGTCGGCGAACTCGCGGCGCGGATTGCGCGGATTGGGTTTGAGGAATTCGATCGGCACCTTGCGTTGCGCGCGTGGCCGGTCCAGATGCGCGGCCTCGCCGCCGACATCTCCGATCAGACTTGCAAGACCGCGGCCCAGTCGCGAACGCGCTTCGTCGGCCATCGCCAGCTCCCTTGGATTCAACTTACGCGCTCCTGTTTCACTTCGGCCTGGACTCCCACTGGTGTCATTCCGGCGCGCTCGCCAAGCGGGCGAACCTGGAATCCAGAAGTAAGAGTCCGAGAGAGTTTGGCTTCATCATCTCGGGATTCCGGATCAACCCGCCGGAGCGGATTGCCCGGAATGACATAGCAAGGACTAATGCGCGCGAAGCTCGCGCTCGCGCTGGATCACTTCCGTCGCAAGCTTGAGATAGGCGTCGCTGCCGACGCATTTGAGATCGTAGACCAGCACCGGCTTGCCATAGGATGGCGCCTCGGAGATGCGCACGTTGCGCGGGATCATGGTGTTGTAAACCTTGCTTCCCATGAACTGCCTGACGTCGGCGACAACCTGGTTCGACAAATTGTTGCGCGAGTCGAACATGGTCAGCACGATGCCGTGGATCGACAGATTGGGATTGAGCGTGGAGCGCACCTGCTCCACCGTCTGCAGCAATTGCGACAGGCCCTCGAGCGCGAAGAACTCGCACTGCAGCGGCACCAGGATCGCATCGGACGCCGCCATCGCGTTGACGGTGAGAAGATTGAGCGACGGCGGGCAGTCGATCAGAACATAGGTGTAATCGGTATCCTGCGTGGCGTTGACGTTCAGCGCCGCGATCGCATCGCGCAGCCGAAACGCGCGGTCACGCGTCGATCCCAGTTCGAGCTCGAGGCCGGATAGATCCATGGTCGAGGCGGCAATATGCAGCCGCGGCACCGCCGTCGGCACGACTGCGTCGCGCAAAGGCGCCTCGCCGATCAGCACGTCGTAGGTCGAGCAGTTACGGCTGCGGCGGTCGATACCGAGCCCGGTCGACGCATTACCCTGCGGGTCGAGATCGACGATCAGCACGCGTTCGCCGATCGCCGCCAGCGCCGTCCCCAGGTTGATGGCGGTGGTGGTCTTGCCGACGCCGCCTTTTTGGTTGGCCAGCGCCAGGATGCGCGGGTGGCCCGC
Source organism: Bradyrhizobium sp. (assembly GCA_049587575.1). Classification (GTDB taxonomy): domain Bacteria; phylum Pseudomonadota; class Alphaproteobacteria; order Rhizobiales; family Xanthobacteraceae; genus Bradyrhizobium. The sequence continues at coordinate 1,815 of JBAVEE010001051.1, read as the reverse complement.
CGGCCTTGGGGCCTTATCTTCTTGATATATATGATCAATTACGGTCATGCGCGGATGCCCTGGCTGATGCGGACGGGTGGCGTCGTTCGATCCGATCGAGCTCGACGATCCAGCCATGTCCACCGGTGCGGCTGGAGTGCAGATGCGGTTCAATATTCCAATATTTAGTGGCTTCGGTCAATTCAGCCTCTACATCTTGGCCCTTGAGAAACAGCGCTTTCGCGCCCTTTTTCACCAGCGGCTCCGCGAAGCCGATGAGCTGGTGTAGCGGAGCCACCGCCCGGGCGGTGACGCAATCGACGGGGCCGGTGATTCTATCCACACTATCCCCGATATCAGCCAGGTGAATGACGCCCGGCGAGTTGGTAACGCGCAGCGCCTCACGCAAGAAGGCTGCCTTCTTGGCGTTGCGCTCAACCAGATGGACCATGGCCCCCGGAGTTTCCGCCAGCGCGCAGGCCAGCACGACGCCGGGAAAGCCGCCGCCGCTGCCGAAATCGACCCATATTTTGGCAGTCGGAACAATGGTCAGGAGCTGCAGCGAATCCGAAATATGGCGTGTCCAGAGGTTGGGCAACGTCGAGGGCGCAACGAGGTTGGTCTTGGCCTGCCACTCCCTGAGCAGTTCGACGTAGCGATCGAGCCGGGCCTCTGTTTCACGTGAAACGGGCGTCAGAGCCAGCGCCGTGGTCTTATCGGAGGGAGACGTCGATGCCTTGGCCATTTGCTTGAATACCGATCGTGCTGAAGCTGTCATTGCGACCGAAGCGACGCAATCCAAATCTTGAACCGGGTGGCGACGGGTGACGACGTCGCTTGGTTCATAATCAGGGTCGGCGGTGTTTCACGTGAAACGCCCTCAGGCGTTCGCCACCAAGGTCTTCCGGCGTGCCGCCCGCCGCAGATAGGCCGCCAGGATCCCGAGCGCAGCCGGCGTCAAGCCGTCGAGCCGGCCCGCCTGCCCCACCGTGCGCGGCCGCGCGGCCTCCAGCTTGGAGCGGGCCTCGTTGGAGAGCCCGGGGACGGCGCTGTAGTCGATATCGCCGAGGATCAGGCCTTCATCGCGACGGAAGGCATCGACATCGGCGGTCTGACGCTTGAGATAGACGTCGTATTTGGCATCGATCTCGAGATGGACCGCGATCGCTGGGTCAATGGCCGACAGCTCCGGCCAGATACCGCGGATCTCCGACCAGCCAATCTCCGGATAGGCCAGGAGTTCGAAGGCCGAGCGACGCTGGCCGTCCTTGTTGAGTGCCAGGCCATGCCTCTCAGCTTCGTTCGGCGTCAGCGACAGCGATTTTGTCCGGGCTTTCGCGGCGTTCAGGGCGGCCATCTTGGCACTATGGCGCAGTGAACGCGCACTCCCGACACAACCCAACGCGATTCCTTTGTCGGTCAGCCGCTGATCGGCATTATCAGCGCGCAGCGTCAGGCGGTACTCCGCCCGGGAGGTGAACATCCGGTACGGCTCGGCGATCCCGCGGGTGACGAGATCATCGATCATGACGCCGAGATAGCCATCGGCGCGGTCGAATACGATCGGCTCGGAGCCGCCAGCCGCCAAAGCCGCATTTAGTCCGGCCACCAGCCCCTGTGCGGCGGCTTCCTCATAGCCTGTGGTGCCATTGATCTGCCCGGCCAAAAACAGCCCCGGCAGCCGCTTGGCCTGCAGGCTGGAATCGAGCTCTCGCGGATCGACATGGTCGTATTCGATGGCATAGCCGGGCCGGATGAAACGCGCCTTTTCCAGGCCGGGAATCGTCGCCACCAGGGCATGCTGGACCTCCTCCGGCAGCGACGTCGAGATGCCGT
>JBAVEE010001050.1:0-6303 GCA_049587575.1 Bradyrhizobium sp. | reverse complement strand
CGGCAAAGCCGTGGCGGGCGAAGCAACGCTTGGCGGCGCCCAATATCAATTGCCGCCGCAAGTCACTGGTCATGCGCAGAGTGCTCATGCTTGTGAGTAAACACTCACCGTGGGTAAAATGTCAAGGAATTTGCTGCGACGCAACAACGCTATCAAATCGGGCCAAACCCCAGCGCGCCGCGGATCCGCGTCACGATGAAGCTGCCATCGCGGCTGGCGAGCACGCGCTCCAGATTGGCACTATCGATCTTGATACTGACAAAGCGCGGCCCGCGCGAGACGTCCTGCATCGAGGGCGCGAACGCCTCGATCTCGGCCATGGTCGAGAGGGTGCGAACGTCCGATATCCCGCAAGCCCTGGCGACGCCAACAAGGTCGGTGGTCGCCGCCGTATGGCTAGCCTGCCCGCCGGTCTCGCCGTAGACCTCGTTGTCGAGCACGATGATGGTGAGATTTTCGGGCTTCTGCAGGCCAACGGTCGCAAGGCTTCCCATCCCCATCAGCATCTCGCCATCGCCCGTAATCACCACGACCGGCAGCTTTGGCTGCGCCAGCGCCACACCCAGTCCGATCATGACGGCGCCGCCCATGGCGCCCCACAGATAAAAATTACGATCATGATCGCCGGCCGCCGCGATATCGTAGGTCGAAGCGCCGAGACCGCCGACCACGATTGCCTGCCTGCGCTCCGCCAGCAGGGCGGAGACAACGCTGCGCCGTTCGAGAAGATTTGCTTTGCTCATTTGATAAAAACCTTGGCGCCGATCAGGCGCTGCGACAACAGAACCGCGGTCGGCGTGCAGGCATTGTAAACCTGCCCTGCGGCGGCCTCGACCACCTCGCGCACCTCGCCCGGATGCGAAGCCCGCAACACTTTGATTCCCGACAATTCGAACACGCCTGCCGTGGTCGACCCCATCGGCACCTGCCACGGATTGAATTCCCCCCATTCGCCGCGCATGGTCACCAGTGTCAGGAACGGAAAGCGGAAGATCGGGGTCAGCGACAGCATGTTCACGCAATTGCCGACGCCGCTCGACTGCATCAGCAGCACCCCGCGCTGGCCGCCGGCCCAGGCGCCCGCCAACAGCGCCACGCCCTCTTCCTCCGTCGTCAGCGGCACCGCACGCATGGAGGACGCCCCGAGCACGCGCTCGATGAGCTGCGAATGCCCGGCATCCGGCACATAAGGCACCTGACGGACATCGAAACGCTGCAAAATCGCGAAAATATCGTCCGACCAGGAGGGAGCGGTTTCGGCCGCCGTTTCGGAAGTAGCGTCGGTGCGGGCGTGCATTGTCATTTCCGTGGAATCAGCGAGATTGTCTTCCGATTGGACTGTAGAGCGAGCCGCGCTTTGCGAAAGAGCGAAAACGGCATATCGGTCTTCCCCAAAGAGTATGACAGCATGAATGCGAACGCGCGAGAGCTGGCGGCCCGTTTCGACATCGAGAAACTGACGCCGGATTTCTACGCTGACCCCTATCCGACCTATCGTGCACTGCGGGAGCATCAGCCGATCAAGCTGATGCCCAACGGATCCTGCTTTCTGACCCGCTATGACGACCTGGTTGCCGCCTACAAGAACACCAGGCTGTTCAGCTCGGACAAGAAAAAGGAATTCGCGCCGAAATACGGCGCTTCCCTGCTGTACGAGCACCACACCACCAGCCTCGTCTTCAACGATCCGCCCGCGCATACCCGCGTACGGCGGCTGATCATGGGCGCGTTGTCGCCGCGGGCGATCGCGGAGATGGAGTCCGATCTGATCGCATTGGTCGACCGGCTTCTTGAGACAATCGCCGCAAAGGGCGACGCGGATCTGATCGAGGACTTTGCCGCCGCGATCCCGATCGAGGTGATCGGCAATCTGCTCGACGTGCCGCAGGAGGAACGCGGCCCCCTGCGGGGCTGGTCGCTGGCAATTCTGGGGGCGCTGGAGCCGGTGATCGGCGCCGAGGCGTTTGCGCGCGGCAACAGCGCGGTGAAGGATTTTCTCGGCTACCTGGAAATTCTGGTCGAGCGACGCCGCATGAGGCCAGGCAATCCCGAGCGCGACGTGCTGACGCGCCTGATCCAAGGCGAAGGCAATGGCGAGCGCTTGACCGAGAAGGAACTGCTGCACAACTGCATCTTCCTGCTCAACGCAGGCCACGAGACCACTACCAACCTGATCGGCAACGGATTGGTGGCGTTGTCCGAACATCCAGCGGAGAAGCAGCGGCTCATTGAAAATCCCGCTATGATCAAAACCGCGGTTGAGGAAATCCTGCGGTTCGAGAGTTCGAACCAGCTTGGCAACCGCATGACGACGGAGCGCGTCGAACTCGGCGGCGCGACTCTGGCCGCCGGTACCCCCGTCACATTATGCATCGGGGCAGCCAACCGCGATCCCGCGCAATTCAACGACCCGGAAAATCTCGATATCGGCCGGACACCGAACCGGCATCTTGCGTTCGGCACCGGCGCGCATCAATGCGCAGGCATGGCGCTGGCGCGGCTCGAAGGCGCGATCGCGATCTCGCGGTTCCTGGCGCGGTTTCCCGACTACGCGCTGAACGGTGCGCCGGTGCGCGGCGGCCGCGCCCGCTTTCGCGGGTTTTTGAGCGTGCCAAGCGTGTTGAATGGATGACCTTATCTCGAGGCGGCGCAAGCGCCCCCGGAACCAGAACGCCGCGCCACTCCCATCGCCGCTATCAGGCGGCTTTTCCGGCTTCGTGCGCCCCGGAGCCGGATTCGCGCGTGACCAGGAATTGGCTTTCGAATGATTGAGCCGGCATCGGCCGGCCAAAGAAATAGCCCTGCCCTTCCTCGCATCCCATGCTCACCAGCAGGTCGGCGGTCGCGCGGTTCTCGATACCTTCGGCAATCACCGACAAGCCCAGTTGCCGGCTGAGATTGACGGTGGAACCAACGATGGCGGCATCGTCTGAACCGGCGAGCAGTTCAAGCACAAATGACTTGTCGATCTTGAGCCCGTCGAGCGGGAATTTCTTGAGATAGCTGAGGCTGGCATAACCGGTTCCGAAGTCATCGAATACGAGGCGGACGCCGAGCTTCTGGATTCGCAGGAAGATGTCGAGCACCCTTCCTTCGTCCACCAGCAGGATGTCCTCGGTCACCTCCAGTTCGAGCAGCGAAGGCGTAAGCCCGGTGAGCTCAAGCATCTCCGCAACCGATGTTGCGAGGTCGCCGGACTGAAATTGGGACGGCGAAAGGTTGACGCCGACGCGAACCGGGTGCCCGGCCTGCTCCCACATCCGCGCCTGACGGCAGGCGGTTTCCATAACCCAACCCGCTATCCGGTTCGAAATCGAGGAAGTGTTGACGACCGGCATGAATTCCGCGGGCGAAACGAGGCCGCGGGAAGGATGGCGCCAGCGAATAAGGGCTTCCGCCCCGGTCACGCCGCCATCCGTAAGACGAATCTGCGGTTGATAGAACAATTCGAATTCATTTTGCTCGGCGGCGCGTACCAACTCGCCCTCGAGCGTCAGCCGTGCCTCAAGTTCCTGCCGGATCGCGCTTTCGAACATCACATAACTGCCGCGCCTGGTTGCCTTGGCGCGGCAAAAGGCGAGATGGCTGTTGGCCAGCAGTTCGTCGGCGGTTCGGCCGCCGGCCGGATAGACCGCCGCTCCGATACTGACCCTGACGCGGTGCTGCCGCGTTGCGGCCAAAAGCGGGCGGTCGAAAGCGAGCGCGATGCGTTCGGACAATTGCGCGATCGTTTCGGTCGTATCGGCGCAGGGAATAGCGATGGCGAATTCATCTCCGCTCAAGCGTGCGACGAGAGCCGCGCTTCCGGCTTCTGCATTCAGCCGCTCGGTCACCGCACGCAGCACCAAGTCACCGCAGGCGTGACCCATCATGTCATTGATCTGCTGGAAGGCGTCGAGGCCGACCACCAGCATCGCAACCTCGTGCTGCGGCCCTTCCGCCGCGGAAATCATGGCAGCGACGCCGGCGTGAAGGGTGTTGCGATTGGCGAGTCCGGTGAGCGGATCGTATTCCGCCAGGTATCGAATTCTCTCGGCTTCGCGCTTCCGGACCGAGATGTCGCGCAGGATCGCGCCATATTGATAGCCATCGGCGCCTTGCCAGCCGGAGAAGCAGGCCTCGACCGGAAATATCTCGCCGTTCCTGCGGCGTCCTTCGAACTCCACAACCAGCCCCCCGGGGGACTGCGATCGGACGTGCGCATCTTCGCAGATCGAGGCAGCCGCAAGATCCTCGCGATTGGCGCAAATCGTATCGAACGGCCGGCCGATCATCTCCGAAGGTTGGTAGCCGAAAATGGCGGCGGCCCCGGGATTCCACACCGTAATGAGATGGCTCTGGTCGGTACACACCAGGCCATCGCCGAGCGACATGGCGATGCGCTGAAAGCGGTTCTCGGCAATCCGGCCGAGCAGACCCCGGAAGTCAATTTCGTCGAGCGCAATCGCGGCCATATAGACGGCGATGGCGGTATGGAAAAGCGAGGTGTCGAGAATGAGAGGCAACTTTGCCTGCAGCAGAATTGCGGATATTTCGACGACGGCCGCCATTGCGGCGAGCATCATCACCCGCATGCCGGCGGCGAGGTGGCGCCAGGAAAGCATCATGATCAGCGCAATCATGCAGAGACCGGCCAGCGTGACGACATCCGAGGTAAAATGCAGGGCGCGATTCTGCAGGATGGATTCGGCCGCCAGGGTCTGCAGCATCGGCCCCGAAACGACCCTTCCGTTCGGAATGCTGAAGCGATCGCCGAGTTCGAGCGCGGTACCGCCGATAATGACCTTCTTGTCTCTGAGCCTGTCGAGCGTCGCCTGATCGCCACGCAGGACATCGATGTAAGACACTCTCGGAACCGAGGCTGCGCGGATACTGAAATCGATCAGGAACGGTGTGCGACGTTCGGCATATTGTCCCGCCAGCAGCGCGCCCATCGAGGGAAGAAACTGCCGCTCAAACGACTCGCCGAACGGGTAGCGCCGGACCAGACCGTCCGGCTCGACCTCGACATTGACGACCGCCGACCATGAGTGTTCGGCGAATTTTCTCAGCGGACGATTGATGTGGATTGCCGTTGCAGCGCCGGCCTGCTTGAAGGATGGCAAGACCACCGATCCACCGGCGTCCTCAAGCGCCTCGACGAACGCCTGGTCCGAGGCCGGATCGGATGGCGTTGAGAAGTCGACATCGAATACAACGTCGCGCACACCCGCACTTTCCAACCGCCGCAACAAGTCGGCGTGGAGCCGGCGCGGCCATGGCCAAACGCCGATTTTGTCGATCGATGACGCATCGATTGCGACAACGACGATTTCGCCGCTGGCCTGGCGCGCCTCCCAGGCAAACCTCAGATCGACCAGTGCATTGCGCAGCGCGCCGTGCAAGCCCGACGACAACACGGTCGCCAGCGCAACAACCACAAGGACATGCGGCCGGTAATGTTTTAAGATATTCCCCATCCCCTCATACCCCGTAACCGGAGTGGCCTTTCACCGAACGATCAATCCGGCGGATCGAACAATCTCACCTGGCCTTGACCCTCTCTTGACCGCATGGCGCGCTGCCACGACCGTTACGGCTTTCAGTGGCCATGGCCGTTCCCGTTTCCGTTTCCGTTGCCGTTGCCGTTGCCGTTGCCGATCCCATTGGCGTTGCCATTTCCGTTGGCATTGCCGTTCCCGTTGGCGTTGCCATTTCCGTTGGCGTGGCCATTTCCGATCCCGCTTCCATTGCCGGAATTGTTTGCTGCCGCCGTGATCGCTGCCGCTGGCATGCCCGAGGTTGTCGTCGTGCTCATGCCGGTCGCTGCGCCGTTGCCGCTGGCGCTGTTGCCGGCGCTATTGGCGTCGATTGAATTACCGGATCCGGCGCCCATAGCCGCCTTGGCTTCGCGCGAGCTCCAGATCGTGTCCCGGTCTGCGGTGCGTCTCAGCGAGCCCGCCGTCGCTGCCGTTCCATGGGCGAGGCCGTGAGTGACCTTTTGGAAATTCATCCGGACTTCGCCAAGCGATGCCGATATTCGCGTCACACCGGCACTGGTGGAGACGCTGCCCGCATTTCGCTGCGGATACCGCACGGCGTTGTCACGCCCGAGCATGTGGATGAACTGGCCGTTCGCGGCGCTGCGCGGGGCCCAGAGCCCCGTCTTCGGAACCGTGATCCGTTCGATCGACGAGGCGCGGGGCTTGCCTTGCTCGATCGGATTGAAAGTGCCCGATCCGCTCAGGGAAAGGCCCGACTTGCCATGCGCGAAGGCGGTCGCAACCTGTCCCGGCATCACCTGGGCGATCTGTCCCGACTTGA
>JBAVEE010001049.1:0-1726 GCA_049587575.1 Bradyrhizobium sp. | reverse complement strand
GCCAGATACAGCGTGACTAATGCGCTGTAGGTCAGCATGCCGCGGTGCGGCGGACCGGGCCAACACGCGATCCCCAAACCGATCAGGCCGATGCCGGCAACTCGCGCAACCGGCATGGCGACGCCGGTCAGTTGTTCACCCAGCAACAACCTGCCGACAAGCGCAGGCCCAATTAACAGCGCCAATCCGGTAGCGGATTCGGCGACGGCGGCAAGGATCAATTCCCATTTCATGGCTTCGCCTGCACCTCTTCATTCGCGCCCGTCAATGTCTTTGCTAGTGCTTCGGTACCTCGATCGGATCCGGCTCAGGTGCTGCCATCGGGCCAAGTTCTGCCCTGGGCTCCGCTGCTGCCTGAGCATCTGGTCCGAACCTGAAAGTCAGCTTGTTGATCTTGCCCGTGAACTTGAACGGAGGATCGTAGCGGTATTCCAGCATCGCAACCCCAGTGCGCGTATCCAGGCCAACGTCGAAGCTTTCATCCTCGGGAAAAGTGATCGGCGTGGTGTGTTCCATGGAATTGCGGGCCACTTCCTTGCCGTCCACGGAGAGAATGCCCGTACCACCCTTGCCAAGGCCGGGGCCGTCCGATTTGAAGTCGAAGACGATGGTGTGCTTGCCCGCGCTAAGTGCGGGTCCCGACCAGATCGTACGCTTGAGATTCAGGAGATTGTAGAGAAACACAGGCTTGCCGCCACGAATGCCGGCGACGCCTTTGCTCAGGAACAGGCCATAGCCGCCAAAGCGGCCGCCCTCGGTGACGATCATCCCTTCCGCACCGCCTGCGGGTATTTCGACTTCGGCGGTGATAATGTAGGACTTGTTGAGAATGCTCGGCGCAGCGCTTGCCGGCACGCCCGATAATTCGCCCGAATAGGTGAACTCCGTTCGTCCGGCTGTGAGGCTTGGACGCGGTGTATTCCAGCGCGGCAGCGTCGTGTTGTCGAGCGGCAGCACATTGTATTTTTTCGCCTCGGAGTCGAAGAGCGCCTGCATCTCCTTGACCTTGTCCGGCATCTTGTCCGCCAGGTCGTTGAACTGGGTCGGGTCCTCCTGGACGTTATAGAGCTCCCACTTGTACCCGGTGATGACATCCGGCGGCGGGGCGCTGCTCAGCTCCCACGGGAGTGTCACCGGCGTCGTGGACGCTATCCACCCGTCGTGATAGATGGCGCGATTGCCGAGCATCTCGAAATATTGCGTCGTGTGCCGAGTGGGCGCGTTGGCGTTCGCCTTGTGCCACGTATACACCATGCTCGTGCCTTCGATGGGGGCCTGCTTGATGCCGTTGATCGTCTCGGGCGCCGGAATACCGGTCGCTTCGAGAATGGTCGGCACGATGTCGATAACGTGGCTGAACTGGCGGCGGATGCCGCCCAGGTCCTCGATGTGCCCAGGCCAGGACATGGCCACACCCTGCGACGTCCCGCCGAAGTGCGACGGCACCTGCTTCACCCACTTGAACGGGGTGTCCATCGCCCAAGCCCATTCTGCCGCAAAATGCGGGAACGTCTTGTCGGACCCCCAGAACGGGTACCAGAGGTACTGGGCCTTCACCGGCACGGGGACGCCATTAAACGTCGTGAACTCGTTCGGCGTGCCGTTGAGCATGCCTTCGGCGCTCGCGCCGTTGTCGCCGCTGATGTAGATGATCAAAGTGTTGTCGAGTTCGCCGAGGTCTTCGACCGCTTGAATGACCCGGCCGATCTCATGGTCGGCGTAGGCA
>JBAVEE010001048.1:0-7291 GCA_049587575.1 Bradyrhizobium sp. | reverse complement strand
GGTTAACGCGGAAAGCGGGCTAAAACAGCTTATTTTTCAAGGGGGGATGGCGGAGCCGGAGGGATTCGAACCCTCGATAGGGCTTTACAACCCTATAACGGTTTAGCAAACCGCCGCCTTCAGCCACTCGGCCACAGCTCCGTTGTGGCCGATATGCCTGACACGGGGGCGGGCCGCAAGCAGCAGATTTCGACCCGCTGGATTCCGGGCTGCTTGGCCCGCCTTGTCCCCATCGTGTTTTGGCTTTTGAGTCATGGTTGCGTGCCATTTGTGCAACATTTCTTCAAAAACGCGGTCGGGAAACACCGCGGGCACGTCCTTTATATTGCGTCCACAGGGCGCTTCGGTAATTTTGATGATGCGACGGAGGGGGGCAACCCGATGTCGTCCCGTTCCTGGACGGTTCGCCGAGATTTCCCGCCTTCGAGGCGGGAGGGCGAGGGCGCTAAGAGGCTGAGCAGAGTTCCGGGGGACAGTCCGGGGACAAAGGGAACCTGCTCAGCACTCACGGGGTGCCGTGCCGCCGGACCCGAGCCGCGGCGCCATCCGCACCGACATTTCACCGATATCCGGGCTCGCGCCGGCTCGATATTTCCGGCGCGAGCGAAGTGCCACGCCGCGCGATCCTACTTGAGAGCTATGAGCTCCGCGATCGCGGCAGTGGATTCGACGAAGGTTATCGGGCAGTCATCCGCCGCGAGCTTGAGCAGGCGTTGCGCTTCCTTCTTGTTTTTCTTCAGCAGCGCAAATTCCCCGCTGTAAAAATTGGCCTCGCAGGTTTGCGCGAGCTTCGTCTTCGGATCGGTATCGAAGGCCGCGCCGAAGGTTTGTTCGGTGTCGAGCTCGCCGAGAAAGCGACGAATCACCGGCGCCGGCCACACGGTCATGTCCAGTTGCTTCGCAGCCTCCGACAGATGGCTCGGTGCGTTGTTGCGGCGCTCGGCGAGATCGCGCCAGAGCGCGGCATAGGCATCCTTCGGGTTGAGCTCGGTTGCCTTCTTGAAATCGGCCACCGCGTCCGCGGTGCGGCCGCCAATGATATAATAGGCGATGCCCCGGTTGAAATAGGCGCTGGCATCCTCGGGGGCTAGCTTGATCGATTTGGTGAAGTCTTCCAGCGCGGCCGGGTTATTGCCCAGCAGGTAAGACAGGCGGCCCCGCGTGAAGTAGGCCGGGGCATAATTGGGGTCGAGCCGGATCGCCTCGTTCATGTCGGCAATGGCGCGGGAAAAGTCACCCTTGCTTTTGTACAGGTCGCCGCGGGCGAAGTAGGCCAGGGCATAGGTCGGGTCGAGCCGGATCGCCTCGTTCAGGTCGGCCAGGGCATGATCGAGGTCACCCCTGTTTTTGTACAGGTTGCCCCGCTCGGCAAATGCCCAGGCGCTTTTGGGATCGAGCCGGATCGCTTCGTTGAAGTCGGCGAAGGCGTGTTCGAAGTCCGATTTGTTCAGGTAGGCATTGCCACGATTGAGGTAGGCGGCGGCATTGCCGCTGTCGGCCCGCAGGGCTTCGTTGCAATCCGACAATGCGCGATCGGGATCCTTCTTGGCCCACCACCATCCGCATCGGCTGCTGAACGCGGCGGCGCGGTTTTTTGCCGTCGCCTTGGGATCGTTGATCACGCGGTCGCATGCCGCGATGCTTTCGTCGGCCTTGCTGATCTCTCCGACAAACCTGCAAGCATCGAGATCGCCTTGACTGTCGGCGCGAACCGGATTCGAGAACGCTAACGATGTGGCCAGCAGCGATGTGACCAAGGCGGCAAGGAGCACTGAAAAGCGCATATTTCCTCCGGTTCTCCCGTCGCAGCGAACGGTTCAATACGATCCGACTACCTACGTTGCGAGCCGGCCATGATGCAACATCCTTGAAGCGCAACGGCACACGCGAAACAACTGGGCAGGCAACCGGCGATTTTCTTGCGAAGGTCTAACAGCTCCGGATCGACCCGTAGAACCCGCAGCCCCTTTGTTTTTTCGTCGTCACCAACTCGGTTACTCATGGAGGCGGAATTTTGATGATGATGACGATTGTCGTCTCCGTCCGTTTTGTGCCGATGCGCCGGCCGAATTCCGTGCGGCGCAAAATCGGACAGCGCCGGCCCCGGTTTGCTTCGATTCGAAGCATCCGTCGCGTCGCGAGGAGACCGCCGGATAATCCGAAGGTGACGTTGAAAAGCGCGCGTCGAAGCGTGGCGGCGGATTTTCGCGCAACAAACGCAGAAGCGAGAAATGTCCGCAAAAACATAGGCTTATTTGGATTTTAGGACGTCGGAACACGTTTGCAAATTTGCAACACCTACGTGAAAAACGATTGTGACAAGGGTTCATAAGACAAGTTTAAATTGCCTTTTGGTCCCTGAGCAGCAACTCTTCGTTCAAGAAATAGGCATCTTGAGTTCGTCGTTTTGGGGACATTCCCTAGGCGAAACTTAGTGTGTCCGTATGGGCAGGCTTCGCGTTTCACAGGATTAATCAAGGGGGACACATGAAAGTGGATATTAAGGCTCTTCTAGCGGCAGCAGGGATTGCGGCGGTCGCATTCTCGCCGGCCTACGCAACCGAGGGTGGCGATCAAGCCACGAAGCCGGGCGCCTTTATCGGATCGAGCGCCGGCGTTCCGCCGCCGGGCATCTACATGTTCAACCAGGTGTTCACATATCAAGCGAACCTCGTTGGACCTGGCACCACAAATGCGCTGGGTAATGCGCCTGGCCAACACACCGGCGTTCAGGCGGCCGTTGACGTTCAAGGCTTCTTGTTCGTTCCCGGCTGGACCTTCCTCGGTGCGACGTATGATGCCGTCCTCGTGCAGCCGTTTATCCAGCAGAGCGTGGGTAGTCCGGTCAATGCGCAAGCTTCGGGCATGTTCAATACCTACATCGTTCCGGTGGAATTGAGCTGGCGGCTCGGGGCTAGCGGCTTTGCCGTCAAGACGGGCCTTGGCATCTACCTGGCGGACGGAACTTCAACGGGAATCAATGGCCTCGGCAACGTCGCCAATCCCTATTACACGTTCCAGCCTGAATTGATCCTTTCGTATCTGAAAGACGGCTGGAACCTGTCCGTCGCCATGTACGACGAAATCAATACTGAGAATCAGGTCACTCACTACACCACGGGCAATATCTTCCACGCCGACTTCACCGCTACCAAGACCATCGGCAAGTGGACGTTTGGTCCTGTAGCCTACTATGTCGGCCAGGTTAGCAATGACTCCTGCGGGCCCGGTTGTATTGGCAACACTGCGTTCCATGTTCAGAATTATTCGACTTGGGCAGTCGGCGCTCTGTTGGGATATGATTTCGGACCGGCGAGCCTCTCGGTTTGGGCGACGCAGGAGGTATATTCGAAGGGTTCCAATGCCGCTGTTGCAACGGATCCTTCTCTGGTTACCGAAGGAGCAACCGTTTTCGCAACGCTCAGCTATCGCCTTTGGGCGCCTGAGGAGCCGGCGAAGGCCCCGATGTTCCACAAATAACGACGTACTGACGTAACCAAATCCCCCTCCCGATATGCGTCGGGAGGGGGATTTCTTTTTTGGTCGACGCCGATCTCAAATCGAACGTCTAGTTGCTTCGGTGTTCGATCGCGCGAAGCGAACAGATGGCAAGAAGGCCCGGCTTACTCGACGCTGCCGCGGTGCAGGTCGGCTTCGATCTGCAGCCGCGTTCCGCCGCCGAAGCGCGCGCGATAGACCTGCAAATTCTCCATGATCCGCTGCACATAATTCCGGGTCTCGGAGAACGGGATCAGCTCGACCCAGTCGACCGCGTCGACCTTGGGATCGCGCGGGTCGCCGTAACGCTCGATCCACTTCCTGACGCTGCCGCGTCCGGCGTTGTAGGCGGCAAAGGTCATGATGTAGGAGCCGCGGTAGTCGTCGATCAGGCCGCCAAGCTCGGCGGCGCCCAGCGCCGCATTGTAGACCGGATCGGTCTTTAGCCGGCTGAGGTTGAAGCTGGCGCCGTACTTCTTGCAAACATATTTGCCGGCATCCGGCGTCACCTGCATCAACCCGTAGGCTTGCGCCGGCGAGACCACCGACGGATTGAAGGCGCTCTCCTGCCGCGCGATCGCGAACACGATGCTCTGCTCGACATCGGGCCCGATCGACTTGAACGGCGGAATTCCGGTCACCGGATAGGCGTAGAAATCGAACGGCAGGCCGCGGTTGAGCGCGGCCTTGCCCATCAGCAGCATGCCGCGGGCATCGCCGTTGCGGGAGGCCAGCTCGCCGAGCCCCACCAGTGCATCCGGATCGCCGTTTTCACCCATGTCGGCCAAGATCGGCACGGCGATTTCGCGCTCGTCGAGTTCGTAAAGCAGCTGCACCGCGCGGACGATCTCGAGCCGCTCGACCGCGCGTCCGCGCGCGGCGGGCGGGCTGTTCAATTCGATCTGCGGCAGGCCGAGTTTGGCGCGCGCCAGTTGGCCATAATAGCTGGTCGATTGTTCCGCCGCCGCGGCGTATGCGGCGCGCGCCTCCTGGGAGCGGCCCGCGGCTTCGGCGGCCCGGCCTTTCCAGTAGCCGGCGCGCGCCAGCGTGGTCGGGTTGACGCTGCCGACGCCGATGCGCGCAAAATGTTGCGCAGCCGTCGCCGGGTCACCCAGAAAGCGCAGCGCGATCCAGCCTGCGGTGAATTCCTGCTCGGTTTTGTAGATATCGCGCGTGGGTAGTGCGGCGTCGCGCGCAATCAGGTAGGCGGTGCGGTGTTCGCCGATGTCGATCATTTTACGCGACAGCAGCCGTCGTTCGACCCACCATTCGTCCAGATTGTAGAGGCGGCCGGGATCCTTCGGCGCGCTCAACATGAGCTGGGCGGCCTCCGCGAATTTCTCTTCACGGCGCAACAGCTGGATCTTGCTGAAGATGTAGCCGGGATCACCGTGCAATTCGCGCGGAACCGCATCGAGCAGGGCGCGGGCGTTGGAGGCCTTGCGGTACGTCGCGATGCGGGCTTTGGCCAGAGCGACCTCGCTGCTGCCAAGCCGCTTGGCGGCGCGCAGCGCCGCCTCATGGTCGCTGCCGTAAAGCAGAAGATCCATCCTCGCCTTGTGATCGCCCGGCGTCAGCAAGGCCCCGTACAGGTCGAGCGCGGTGTTCTCGGTATCCTCGGACATGGAATCGTTGCGCCATGCGTCGCGCACCAGGCGCTCCGCATTGGCCCGGTCGCCGCGCCCGAGCATTACCCGCGCGAGCGAGAATTTGCCTTTCGCCGACAACGGCGATTCGTTTTCGAACCATGCCCAAACCGTCGCATCGTCGCGGTGGTCGTCCCACAGCGCCGCCTCCAGGCGCCTGCGCAGGAAAGTCTGCGAGGGCCAGCTCGGATTGGCGGAGATGAAAGCGCGATAGCGCTCGACCGACGCGCCGTTGTCGTCGCTGCGCAGGATGATCCATTCGGCGAGTTTCCTCGCCACCGGATCGGAGATGGCCGCCTCGGCCTGGGTGGCATCGGCCGGCTTGTGCTTGCGCACCAGATCGATGACGTTCTCCAGCGCATCGGTATCGGCCTGGGAGGTCGAGGACGTCGCGGCCACCGCAGCGGGGGCCGGCGGTTTGCGCGCCGGCGGCGGCAAGGCCGCATGCTGGCGCGTTGCGGGAGCCGGCACAGCGCGGGCAGCCGTGTTTGTCGCAGCCTTGTTCGCAGCCGTGTTCTTGGGCACGACGTTTCGCGCGATCGGCCGCGGCTTCGGCAGCGGAATTTTGGATTTGGCGGAGGCGTCCGCCGCCCAAGCCGATAATCCCAGGGCCAGCGCCAAGGTTGTCGCGATTGCCGTTGATTGCAATGCGGCTGCGCGGGCGGACTGGGTCACGGCATTCCTTTGCGACGAATCACGGGACGGCGGTTGTCCTAGGTCTATTTGATCGAATATGTGGAAAAAATACCAAATAGGTTGGCGCTTTCGATCTCTGCGCCATCACCGCGGCAAAATCGCGGCCAGAGCAGGTTTCGGACCAAAAGCGCCGCGTTAGCGCAAAGCCGGAACCGGGTTTCCGAAAGATCGCGCCGGCGGCACTCCGGAAAGGGCTGCAAGATGGCGACCTTCGGATTGGGAACACGACCTCGGGGGAGCCTCGGCCCTTTCGCCTGAACGCCAGACCCGTTATGAATTAGTCATTCATGGTGCGGCGAGGCCGCAGGGCCGCGCGTTTGGAGGAAATTCATGGCAGCCAAGACGAATTTCCGGGGGTCGTTCACCGCCTTGGTCACGCCATTCAAGAACGGCTCGCTGGATGAAGCCGCTTTTCGCAGCCTGGTGAGCTGGCAAATCGCCGAGGGTACCCACGGCCTGGTGCCGGTCGGCACCACCGGCGAAAGCCCGACGGTGAGCCATGACGAGCACAAGCGTATCGTCGAATGGTGCATCGACGAAGCGAAAGGCCGGGTTCCCGTGATCGCGGGCGCCGGTTCCAATTCGACCAGGGAGGCCATCGAGCTTGCGCAGCACGCCGAGAAGGCGGGCGCCGACGCGGTGCTGGTGGTGACGCCCTATTACAACAAGCCGACCCAGGAGGGCATGTACCAGCACTTCAAGGCGATCAACGATGCGATCGGAATTCCGATCCTCATCTATAACATTCCGCCGCGGTCGGTGGTCGACATGAGCGTCGACACCATGGCGCGGCTGTTCGAACTGAAGAACATCGCCGGCGTAAAGGATGCGACCGCGAGCATGGTGCGGGTTTCGCAGCAGCGCGCGAGAATGGGTGAGGATTTCAACCAGTTGTCGGGCGAGGATGCCACTGTGCTCGGTTACATGGCCCATGGCGGTCACGGCTGCATTTCCGTGACCTCCAACGTCGCGCCGCGGCTGTGTTCGGAGTTTCACCTGGCCTGGCAGAAAGGCGACGTCGCCACCGCGCTCAAGCTCCATGACAAGCTGATGCCGCTGCATACCAATCTCTTCATCGAGTCCAACCCGGCACCGGTGAAATACGCGCTGTCGCTGCTCGGCAAGATCGACGAGACGCTGCGGCTGCCGATGGTCCCGGTGTCCGAGCCAACCCGCGTGGCCGTGCGCAGCGCGATGGTGCATGCCGGCCTGATCAATTAAGCCCTCGATGTTGCCGTGATGAGTGTTCCGCTGCGTGAAGCTGAAGAGAGGGGTCTGCAGATGCTCAGGGAGTTTCGCGATTTCGCGATGAAGGGCAACGTGGTCGACCTCGCAGTCGGCGTCATCATCGGCGCGGCCTTCGGCAGCATCGTGAGCTCGCTGGTCGGCGATATCATTATGCCGGTGATCGGCGCGATCACCGGCGGCCTCGACTTTTCCAATTACTTTAC
>JBAVEE010001047.1:0-1755 GCA_049587575.1 Bradyrhizobium sp. | reverse complement strand
GTGATGGACCCGGAAATAGGCGCCGTCCGCGCCCAATTCCTCGGCGGCAACGGCGAGGTCGATGGATTGCAGGAGCGTATCCGCGGCCGAGCGGGTCTGCGATTGCGACGAGGGCGTCCAATGCCCGAAGGAGAGGAATCCGATCTTTTTCATGCGGGCAATCTATTGCTATCCGGGCTTGTTTGCGACCGTCGTTTTTCGCGGGCCCCGGAGAGGAGCCGAGAATCCCTTCATCTCCGCCAGTTGTCCGAAAATCCCGGTAAAATAACGCAATCCGCAGACCTGCGTTTCGTCAGTGGAGCAGCGATATCTGCTCGCAGTCCCGTTGTGCCCCCTCGGACTGCAACCCGAAGATCCTGTTCAGCGGCGAACGTCTAAACCGCGGCGCTCCTAATCGTCGCGGGCTTGGTCGCTTCGCGGCGGATCATCGCCAGGCCCGGCAGCATGGGGAGCCAAAGGGTCAGCCCGCGCAGTATAAGCGTGGCGGCAAGGCTCGCCTCGAGGCCTCCGCCCATGAGGTGAAGAAGTCCCGTGCAGGTTCCTTCAAACGAGCCAAGACCGAGCGGGATCGGCGAAAGGGTAGCGACCACGGAGGCAAGTATGAAGCTCATGAAGCTGCTTCCGACATCGACGTTCAGGCCGACGGCCCGGCCGGTGCACCAAAGCGTCGCGGCATCAAGCAGGAAGATGCCGGACTGGAGAGTTACGGTTTCGAGGATCAGCCGGGGATCGCGTAACATATCGACGCGAATCTGGCTGAGCATCCTCGCCAGTTGAGCGAATGGCCGCCAGTGCTGGATTGCGTCGGGAATGAGATCGTCCCGGGACCGCGACAGCAACAGCAGTGCCATCCCAGACGAGATGACGACGATGACGAAGGCGATCAATAGCGCTCGCCAGGCGGCATTCAGGTCGCCGCTATGCCAAAGCAGAACGAAGGCGAGCAAGCCGACCATGAAATAGGCGGCGTAGTACGACAGCGCCGCAATGAACAGCGCTGTGACAGCGACCGCGGAGGCAATGCCGCGGCGCATCAGGCCGCGCACGACCATGAGGCTGCCACTGAGCCCGCCGGTGGGTACTGCCTGATTGGCAAAAAGCTCGACGAACGCAAGCCTGAGCAGGCTCGGGAACCGCAGCGGGGATCCGGCCCGCTTGAGGACACGGAACCAGACAGCGGCTGCGCTGACATAGGTCGCCAGTTGGCAACTCAGGGCCGCTGCAAGCCAAAGCGGATCGGCACCGCGGAGCTTCGTCAAAAAGACCCCGATGGTGCCGAAATGCATGATGAAGACGACGAGGCCAGCCAGGACGACTGCGCCGAAAAGCCACGCGGCGATCATGTGCGACCAGTTGCCGGTCCACGGGGCGGCCTCAGGAAGCTCAAGGGCAGCGGGTTCGGCGGGCGGCGGCGAAGCCGCAGCGGATTCCCCATTTTCGTAAAACTGCATTGTTGGCTTCTAAGATCGCTGGATTTTCAATCCGGACGTTTTGAGATCGTCGAACATTCGTAACTCCTCCGTCAAGGCTGCCCCGGACGATTGCAACAATTAGAGTCTCGAACTGGAGGTCTTTGATCGAGGTCAATAACTGCCATTCCTTTGTCCCTCAGATTGCTTCTGCATTGCTCCGAGGTTCCGCGAACGCCACGGCCGCGAGTGAAGAGACACGGTACTGCTCCTTCGGTCCTTGGCCAACTCCTGGATGGGCCGACGGGAGCACATAGCTAGCCGCCCTCGCCAATCACCCTGAGGA
>JBAVEE010001046.1:0-2392 GCA_049587575.1 Bradyrhizobium sp. | reverse complement strand
GCGCAGTGGAACGACGATTACCATCACGCCTGGCACGTATTGCTCACCGGCGAGACCCAGGGCTACTACCGCGACTATCAGCGCTCGCCGCTACGCGACATCGCCCGCGCATTGGGCTCCGGCTTTGTCTATCAGGGCGAGGCCTCCGCGCATCGCGGCGGGCAATCGCGCGGCGAACCGAGCGGCGCACTTGCACCCACGGCCTTCGTCAACTTTCTGCAGAACCACGACCAGATCGGAAACCGCGCCCTCGGCGACCGGCTTGAAAGCCATGTGAACCCCGTGGCGATCGAGGCGGCGCTGGCGATTACCTTGCTGGCGCCCAATATCCCGATGCTGTTCATGGGCGAAGAGTGGGGTTCGAAAGCACCGTTTCCGTTCTTCTGCGATTTCAGGGGCGATCTCGCCGGCGCCGTCCGCAACGGTCGGCGCAGGGAATACGCTTGGGCCTATGCGAAATTTGGCGACGAGGTTCCCGACCCGCTGCAGAAATCGGCTTTTCAATCTGCGGTGCTGGATTGGCGATCGCGCAACGAACCGGCGGAGCGCAAGCGGCTCGCGCTGGTGCGGGAACTTCTCGCGGTACGCCGGCAAGAGATTATTCCCCGGCTTGCGAATGCTGCCTTTGGCGAGGCACACGCGGCCGATAACGGCATGCTGACGGCGAACTGGCGCCTGGGCGACGGCGCAAGGCTCGAGCTGAGGGCTAACCTGTCGAACAGCGAGATCACCGGCAAGCCGGGTGAAACGAGGGGCATCCCGGTCTGGGGCGGCACGCCCGGCGAGATCATGATGCCATGGTCGGTGTTCTGGCGTCTGGAAACGCGCTGATGCGTGCCGCCGTCCCGATCGCCACCTACCGTCTGCAACTCACCGCGAATTTCGATTTCGACGCCGCCGCGGCCATCGTTCCCTACCTGAAGGCATTGGGCATCTCGCATCTCTATGCGTCGCCCTTTACGAAGGCACGCAAGGGCTCCAGCCACGGCTACGACGTCGTCAATCACACCATCATCAACCCGGAACTCGGCGGCGACGCCGGCTTCGATCGATTGAGCGAAGCCCTCCGGGAGCATGGCCTCGGTCTCATTCTTGACTTCGTCCCCAATCATGTCGGTGTGCATTTCGCCGACAATCCATGGTGGCTCGACGTGCTGGAATGGGGCGAGGCCTCGCCCCATGCGGTGTCCTTTGACATTGACTGGGAGCTGTTGCCCTACCGGGCGCGCGGCGGCGTGCTGCTGCCGATACTCGGTTCGTCCTATGGCGAAGCCCTTGAAAAAGGCGAGATCGAACTGCGTTACGACGCGGGCGAAGGCAGCTTCTCGGCCTGGTATTTCGAGCATC
Source organism: Bradyrhizobium sp. (assembly GCA_049587575.1). GTDB lineage: Bacteria > Pseudomonadota > Alphaproteobacteria > Rhizobiales > Xanthobacteraceae > Bradyrhizobium. The sequence goes on along the minus strand of JBAVEE010001046.1, from coordinate 1,045 downwards.
GCCTGCCGATCGCGCCCGAACGTTACGGCGAGATCCTGGACACGGCGGTCAAGGAAGCGGCCGCGGAGAACAGCGCCGCCGGCAAACGCGTTCTCGACCTCGCCTCGCGCTACAAGGGGTTGCGCCATCCCAATCGAAAGGAAGCGCCCGGCCTCAAGGCGGAGCTGAAGAACATCACCGGAAACGCCGAAATGATCGTCCGCGGGCTCGCCGCCTACCGGGCCGCACCGGATCGCCCTGCGCAGACCCTTGCGCTGCATCATCTTCTCGAACGCCAGCATTACAAGCTCGGTCACTGGCGGCTCGCCTCCAGCGACATCAACTATCGCCGGTTTTTCGACGTCAATTCGCTCGCCGGCTTGCGGGTTGAAGACGCCGGCACCTTCAACGCCGTTCATACCCTGGTCAGAAAGCTGGTCGCGGAGGGAAAGCTTCAGGGCCTGCGGCTCGACCACATCGACGGCCTGCGCGATCCCGCCCAATATTTTCAACGCCTGCGCCGCCTGATCCGTGACGCGCGGGGAAAAGCCGGCGGGACGTTCTATGTCGTGGTGGAGAAGATCCTCGGCGAGCAGGAAACCTTGCGTCCCTTCACCGGAGTCCAGGGCACCACGGGTTACGAGGCGCTGAACACCATCACGCGGGTGCTGGTCGACCGCGGGGGGCTCGACCCGCTCGATGAAACGTGGCGGCAGATCAGCAATATAGCCCCGGGGCTCGGGCCTGTCCTCAAGGACGCCAAGCGCCGGGTTCTCGAGACCTTGCTGACCAGCGAGTTCACGGTTCTCGCCCAACTGCTCGCGCGTATCGCCGCGGGCCACTACTCCACCCGCGACTTCTCCGCCGACAGCCTGCGGCAGGCGCTCGAACTTTATGTCCTGCATTTTCCAATCTATCGAACCTATCTGACGCCGGCGGTCACATCGGCGGAGGACCATGAATTGATTTCGGACACCATCGAAAAGGCGCGCGCCGACTGGTTCGCCGCCGACGACGGCCTCTTCGATTTTCTGCGCGATGCTCTCACGATGGATCTGATCAAGCC
>JBAVEE010001045.1:0-7233 GCA_049587575.1 Bradyrhizobium sp. | reverse complement strand
ATATCTGGGTGGTGTTAGGAATCTTGCTGATTGCCTCGACTGGCACCACGGCCCCGTTTTCGGCGATATCCGAGGCATTGATCTGAACGTCGCCGCTGGCAACCGGCGACTCGACGCCAAGCGCCTTGTAGGCGTCGGCGAGCGTCTTTGTTTCGAAGGCGGCTTTGTTCCAGGCCGCGAACGCCAGGCGTGGCGCAAGCGCCAAGACCGAGGCCGCAAGGCCGGTCAGGCGCAGAAATCCGCGGCGGCTGGCTTGGTGTCTGAGATTCATGAGTTACTCCTTGGGGTGATGATCAAGCCGGAAAGCTCGTGTCGGCGAACGGTCGCCGAGCGTAGGAATTCGCGACAACTCGCCGCCACGATGGAGGTGGCGACACTTAGCGGAGGACGGCGTTGCGCCAGGAGGTCTTCTGCTCATTGGCCTGTTCCACTGAAAGTTTTGCCAGCGTCATCGCCTCATCGGCGGCCGCTTTCACCTCGTCCCACTTCCCGGCAGCGAGCGCCTTCCGGGCATCAGACAAAGTGGTCTCGGTCGCAGTCCAGGCCGCCTTGGCGGCAATCGCCTCCGATTCGGCCGCCTGCGCCGCGGCGAGCACCGCTTCGGCTTCCGCCTTTGTGGCTGCCAGAGCGGGTAAGCTCAGCAATGCGAGCCCTGCAGCAAGCATGATTGCACGTATCATGGACGAGTCCCCGGACCGACGATGGGAATGCCGTTGCTCATGTAGGAAAGGAAGTATTCGAGATCGCGATAGTCCTCGTCGTCGGCCTTCAACGGCACGGCGCGGGTCTGCGACGAGCAGGTGGAGATGCGACGAATTGTGGTGCCCATGCTGCCCCAGTCGGAGCGGTAGATCGGCATCGCCGCCAATATGCCAAGCGCCGGGGCTAGAATGTCGCCGCGCATGCGTTCACCCGCCGGCGACATATGGCACGACGCGCAGGAGACGCCGAGCTGACCTTTGCGCGAATAGAAGAATTCCTTGCCGCGGTCATAGGCGGCCAGCGCGCGCGGATCGTCCGGAATGACGATCGCGAACGGCTTGCCTTGCGAGGACTCGGACATCACGGCAGTCAGCGACGCCATCATGCCGGTCATTGGATCGAGCGGCTTTTCACCATTCTCCACTCTGCAACGATTGATCGCACCTTCCAGCGTCTCGATCTGCCCGGTCTCGGCAATAAAGCGCGGATAGGTCTGCCGGACGCCCTCGCCCTTGCTGTCGAAACAATCGGCGTAACGCTTGCCGTTGCCGAACGGCTTCTCCCACTCGGCGTGGCCTTCGTCGAGCGCAAATTCGTAGGGAGGAAATTCCATGATTTTCTTCCACTCATTGCGCATCCCTTCGTTGACTGCATAAGGGCCATTACCGAAATCGTCCTTCGCCACGTTGGGAAATTTGGCGAAGAAGAATGCCTGGAAAGCCTTGCGATCTGTTTCCGGGTCGGTCTTGTCGGCCGCCTTCGCCGGGGCCACCGCCAGCAGCAGGGCGCAAAGGACATTCAGGGCGATCGCGGAACGGTAACGCCAGCTGGCCTTGATCATGGGTTTTTCACCGTCACGAAGTCGGTATTGCCGATGTTGCCGATCCATGCCGATCCCGGCTGACCTGGAAAGTTGTCGGCAAAGACCTGGCTGGTCAAGCCATCCGCGAAAGGTGCGGCCTGAAGTTGCGGCGCTGCCGACGGGTTGCCTCCGTCGAGGTGGAATTCCGCGTTTGGATTGCGATGAACCATGTCGATCACAGCGTGTAGAGGAAGTCGATGATCTTCTCGATCTCGACACCGGTCAGAATATGATTGCGGCCGAAGGCCGGCATTGGCGCTATCGAATTACGCATCGGCTCGTTGGTCAGGATCTCCACCAGATCGGCTCGATTGGGGAAGCGACGCCTCATGTCGACCAACTCGCGGCCGACGCTGCTCGGCGCATCGCCGCCCTTGATCGTGTGGCAGGCGAGGCAATTGCCCTTGCCACGATCAAGCGCCAGCTCCTGCCCGGCCTTGACGTCGTCGGCACGGGCCGACAGCGGCTTCGCGTCTTCCGGTACATGATCGAGCGGCTTCTGGGCGATTACGCTACGCATGGCGGCAACATCGTTCGCAGATACCGGCGATCCCTTGTTGCCCCAGCTGGTGCGGATGAAGGTGAGTATGTCGGCCACAGTACGGTCGTCCAGCTTGGCCAGCTCAGGCATGGAAGGGCGCGTCTTGTCCGCCGGAGTTCTGGCCATCGCGCCGCCAGCGAGCGTGATCTGGATCAGCGAACTCGGATTGTCCGTCTCCACGACCGAATTGCCCGCCAACGCGGGAAATAGCCGAGGAGTGCCCTTACCGTTCATGCGATGGCAAGACGCGCACCGCGCGACATAGCCGAGCGCTCCGGGGCTATGGTCCGCGCCTTCATAAAGCTTCGCAGTAGTGGCGTCCTCCGCCTTGGGCGCGGATACGGCATAGCCAGGCCGGGCCGAGCGGCCAACCAGGTAGGCGGCAATCGCCGATGTGTCGGCATCGCTCAGATCTCGTGTGCTGTGCTGAATGACTTCGGCCATGTTGCCGAATGCCGCCGTGCGGGCGTTGCGACCCGTCTTGAGGAAATCGGCGATCTCCTGCTGGGACCAGCTTGCCAACCCGGTGTCCTCGTGACGCAGGCTCTTGGCATACCATCCCTCCAATTCCGCGCCGGAGAGGAAATCGCCCCCCGGTCCATCCCTGAGGGCCTTCTCCTGGAAGGCCACGCCGCGCGGCGTGTGGCAGGCGCCGCAATGCCCCGCTCCCTCCACGAGATACGCGCCACGCGCCACCTCCGGCGTCGCGGCCTCTGGCGGGTTGAAGCTGCGATGACCAGCGAACAACATCTGCCACCAGACAAGCGGCCAACGCATGTTGGTCGGCCACGGGATAGTTGAGGCCTGGTTGTGCTGCGCGACCGGTTGAACTGCGGAAACGAAAAAGGCGTAGAGCGCCTGCACATCCTCATCTGTCAGCACGGAATAGGAAACGTAGGGCATCGCCGGATAGAGCGGGGAGCCATCCTTGCGGATGCCATGACGGACCGCCCGTTCGAAATCGGCGAAGTCGTATCCGCCGATGCCGGTGTCTGTGTCCGGTGTGATATTCGTCGAATAGATGGTGCCGACCGGCGTCTGCATCGCCAGACCGCCAGCGAACGCCTTGCCTCCTCTGGCGGTATGACACGCCACGCAATCCGACGCTTGCGCGATATACCGCCCCCGTTCGACCAGGGCCGGAGCGGCAGAATTCACCTGAAAATTCTGCCGCGGCGCGAGCAAAACCGGCGCCAGGTAGCTGCCGCCAACGGCAACCACCAGTCCAATCGCCACGGCGGAGAGACCGAGCTTGAGAAATTTCATGATCGATAATGTCCCCACGCGCCGGATCAGCGAATGTAGGCCTGACCTTCGGTGATCTTGTAGGTCCAGGGCAAGTTGGCGTTCTTCCAGCCGTTGACGTCGCGGCGCCCCGCGGGGCTCATGTCGCCCTCGAATCCGTCCACCACCGAATAAACCTTGGTGTAGCCGGCTTCTTGCAACAGATCGGCGGCGCGCGAGGAGCGGTCGCCGGAGCGGCACATCAGGATAATCGGGTCGCTTTTACCATGGTTCATGTGGGTCGCGAGCGCAGAGATCGCGCCGACAAAATCCGAATTGGGCGACATGGTGTAGCGATTGTTTTTCTTGTCCCAACTCGCCGGATCGTCGATCTCCATATAGGGGATGTTCTGGTCAATGACGGTGGGGGTGCCAAGGAACTGGAATTCGCCTTTGGTGCGAACGTCGACGAACAGCACCTTGGCGCCACCCTCCGACTTCATTTTATAGGCCTCGGGCGCCGAGAGGTAGAGGCCGAGCTTGGTCTGCTTGACCAAAGGCAGTTTACTGACATCGACGGGCTGGTAATCGCCGGCGAAGGCCGGGCTTAGCAGCAGGGCCAGAGCCAGCCCAAGAATAGTGGTCCTCATGTTTTCCTCCGAGTGCTTTTCTTAACAGCAGTGCCGCGCTCACGCGGCGACTGCTTGTTCCTTGGTAAGAGCCGGCACGACAAGACCTCGCCGACTTACGACGTGCGCTTGATCAGGAATTCGAACTGCTTGCCCTCCGCCCTGGATTCGAGCAGGTCGTTTCCGGTTGTGCGGCAGAACGCCTCAAAATCCTTCACTGCACCGGGATCGGTAGCGAGCACCTGAAGCGTGCCGCCGATCGGCACGTCCTTGAGCGCCTTCTTGGCCTTCAGGATCGGCAACGGGCAGTTCAGTCCCTTGGCATCTAGAATTTGGTCGGCCATTTTGGCTCCTCGGTGATTACAATGCTCGAAACGAACTCAAATGAAAAGATTGATGTCACTCTTGGTCGCGGTTTCGATATAGGTGGCGGCACCACCGAGGACCGGCCCCTCGATCATGTCGTCCCTGGTGTATTCGAACAGGTCCATGGTCATCTGGCAGGCGATCATCTTGACGTCCGCCTCGATCGCCATGGCGCGCAGCTCCTCGATCGAGGCCACGCCTTTCTTCTTGATGAGGTTCTTCATCATCGTCGTCGCCGCCGCATCGACGCCGGGAATGGCCGAGACGAGATTGGGCATGCCGATATGCATGCCGAACATCGGCATCTCCATCGCCGGATTGCCGAGCGTGGAAATCTTCAGGTCGAGTTTCTTCTTCAACAGCGTGAGCCCATAAAAAGTGAAGAACATTGTTACCTCAAGGCCCATGGCGGCCGCGGTCGTCGCCAGGATGAAGGGCGGATAGGCCCAGTCGAGGGATCCCTTGGTGACGATCATCGACATGCGCTTGGTATTGGCTTCGTTACCCATTGCATCACCTCTGTGTTCGATCTTTGCCGGCGCGACCGCGCCGTTTCACGCGTTCACACTTTCCACACCACGACCACCAGAACCAGGATCGCCAGAAATACTGTCTCGGCGACGATTAGCGCGATCGCCCGTCCGCCGACGTCCGCCATCGCCTTGAGCGACGTCTTCATTCCCAGCGCCGCGATCGCCGTCACCAGGCACCAGCGCGAAACATTCTTGATGACCGCAAGCACGGGTTCGGGAATGACACCCATGCTGTTGAGCACCACCAGGGCTGCAAACACGACGAGAAACCCGGGCAATTGGCGGCCGGCCTTGCCGACATTGTGGGCGCGGAACACATAAGACAGCGTCACCACCACGGGCAACAGCATCGCCACCCGCAACAGCTTGGTGAAGGTCGCGACGTTGCCGGTCTCCTCCGAGACGCTGAAGCCGGCGCCGACCACTTGCGCCACATCGTGAATGGTGCCGCCAAGAAACACGCCCACCGCCGCATGGTCGAGATGGAAAAAGGCGATGATCACCGGATAGACAATCATCGCAATCGTGCTCAGCGCTGTGACGCCGATTACGGTGAAAACGGTGTCGCGCTCGTGGTTCTCACCTTTCGGCAGCACCGATGAGATCGCCAGCGCCGCGGAGGCGCCGCAGATCGCCACGGCGCCGGCGGTTAGAATTCCGAACGGCCGGCTCAGCCCCATGACGCGTGCTGCCAGCGCTCCGAACAGGATGGTGGAGATCACCGCGCCGACCACCATGATGACGGGTGCCGTGCCGAGCTTCATGATCTCGGCGATCGTGATCTGCGCACCGAGCAGGCCGACGGCGACACGCAGAATGCGCTTGGACGCGAACTCGATGCCGGCGACGCAGCGCCCCTCCTGCGACAGGAAATAGAAGGCCATGCCGAGCAGTAGCGCAAACAGCATCACCGGCCCGCCGTAATGCTCGGACAGGAAGGTCGCGGCGATCGCGATGATCAGGCTCGTCAGCACGCCGGAAAAATAGGATTGCCCGGCCGCGAACGCGCCGAGGCCGCGGCTCACCATCGTCACCTTGGTTTCGGCGATTTCACTCACGGACGATCCATTATGTTTAACCAGCGCATCCGGCAAAATTGTCGGCGGCCATCTTCGCTTCATAGGGTGCCGCGACGGCGGCGCCGGGAACGAGACCCGGCCTGGCAGCCGCCCAATCCTTCGGACGAACCTTGGTCATCCAGCCTTCGCCGTAGGGATCGGCGTTGGCGACCTTGGGGTTTGCCGTGAGGGCATCGTTGACCTGAACCACCTCGGCGTCGAACGCGATTTTCGCCGGCCCGACCCATTTGCCGGACTCAACAGTGGCGCACGATTTACCCGCGTCCACCGAGCGGCCAGCCTTCTTCGCCGTGAAGGCGACAAGCTGGCCGGCCATCGCCGCGGCAACCGCCGTCATGCCGAGGGTCACGGTGCCGTCGGCATTCTCGCGATACCAGATGTTGTTATCGACGTCATAGAGCAGATCGTCGGGAAGGTTGCAGCCACGGACGGTCGGCATCGAGTCCTCCTTGATCAAACAGCTTCGGTCGCTTGCGCCGGTGTTTCGTGCTGGCGTAGCGGCCGCGATGCGCAGCAGAACTCACCGAGCCCGGCCACTTCGAGCTTGCCGCCGATGAAAAGCATCAGATGCCGTGCCACCATGGCGCCGAGCCGTAGCCTGCGGGCGACGTCGGCATGGGCCGGTTCGAGGGAAACGAGATTATGGTAGTAGACGAGTTCGCGGCAGGTCTCGCGGCAGGCATTGAAGCTCGGCTCGCCCCGCGCGCCCTGGCGATGCAGCGCCAGCACGCGAAAACCTTCGACGGTGCGCGTCGTCGGCTTCTCGCCGCGCGCAGCGAGCCAGACTTCGAGGATAGTCTCGCCGAGTGCCAGCAATTCGTCAGCGAGGTCCGGCGCTGCCGCCGCGAGCGCGGCATCGGGCATTGCGACCATGCCGTCGAGCCGCGCCGCGACGTCATCGAGGCTAACGATCTGGACGTCGGTCATCACCCCAGCCCCCGCGCTCGCAGCAAATCCGAGGAATCGGAGAGGTTTTCGTGCACGCCGACCTTGCGCGCCGACAGGCCGAGCGCCATGCCGAGAAGCTGGGTAAAGTAGAGAATCTTCACCGAGGTCTTGCGACCGAATACCTTTTCCGCGCGCACCTGATGCATTTCCAGGCCGGTGTGGCAGGTCGGGCATTCGGTGGCGATCACCTCGGCGCCGCACGCTTCCGCGGTGGTAAGCAGGTTGAGCACCAGCTTGGTCGAAGTGTCGCTGTCCGACAGCGTGTGGGCGCCGCCGCAGCAGGCGGTCTTGAGCGGATATTCGACGTTCTCGGCGCCGGCCGCAGCCAGCAGGTCGTCCATGAAATGCG
>JBAVEE010001044.1:0-11227 GCA_049587575.1 Bradyrhizobium sp. | reverse complement strand
ACCCAGGAGGTAACGACGAATATTGACGGTGTCAGCAGCGCCGCCCATGAAACCGGGGACGCCGCCGGCCTCGTCCTTGCCGCGGCCTCCAATCTCTCAAGCAGGCCGAGCAATTGTCCGGCGAGGTCAACGTCTTCCTGGCTGGCGTACGCGCGGCCTAGGAATGTTTTCAGGCGAAGCGGACTACGGCTCGAGAGGATGCCGCCGCACGATCAGTTGTTCGTTCCTGGAAATTCGACCGGATTGTTTTGCTTGCCGGTGTTGAAGTCCCAGATTTTTCTGGCGACCCCGGGGAAGATGGCCGAAATCGGGTTAACGCGGAGCGTCGGCTTGTCCGGGGTGCCGACGACCTCGTAGGTGACGCCGAACAGCCCTTCATTGCTGCCGCCAAAAAACAATCCGACGATCGGAATTTGGCCGAACATGTTGTTCAGCCCGTAGATCGGAACGAAGGTGCCGCTCATGCGCACCTGGTTGCCGGGGTAATCGATGCTGCCCTCGATGGTCCCGCCGATCGTCGGCCCCTTCAGGACGCCCTCGCGGATCGTGAGCTGTCCGTTTTGCCGGGTGAATTCCGCGCGCAACCGCGAAAAGGCGATGCCGGCTTGCGATCCGGCCGCGCCCCCCGCCGCCAAGCGATCAAGCGCCCCCTCGCCCTTGACGGAAAAATCCCTGACGTTGATCAAGCCCTCTTTCGCGCTGGGCTCGACCGTCGGAGGGTCCATCGCCAATTCAAGCCTGCCGCCCACCACCTTGGAATAGGTGTCGGTAAAGCGCAGGAATGCGCCCGCGTCATTGGTTTCAAGAAAGATCACGTCGCGGCCCTGGGCGCGGCCCCGTAAATCGGCGGTCAGCGGCGTGTCCCGTCCGAGCTTGCTGCTGAAAGCGAAGTTTCTGATCACGCCGTTGCGCCTGGATAATTTGACGTCGACGCTGCGCAGCGCCTCGCCAAAATAACCCGCCACCGCTCCGAGCTTGACGTCGACATCGAAATCGAAATTCCTGGCCTTGCTTTTGGCGTCGGTTTCCTTGCCCGAGATCGCGGATTTGAGAAAGCCGCGACCGTCAAACACGTCGCCGCGCATGACCACCTTGAGAACGCCATCGGAGCCGCGATCGGCCCTCAACGAAGTCTTGTCGCCTTCGGAAGGCGAATAGGTCGGGAAATTCGCATTTATCAGCTCGCTGTTCTGATCGACCTCGAGCGATCCCTTGATCGACACGCCGCCGCCGTCGATGACGATGTTTTCAAGGCGCGTGGATTGCGGCGTCTGGACCACGTTGAAGACTGCGTGGCTCGATTTGCCCGGCAATTTGACCCAGCCCGGCAGGATATTGTCGAGCTTCAGCGGCGTTAGATCGGCGTCGATGCCCATTCGGCTATCGCCACCGATCTTGCCGACCAGCTTGATCGGAACCGCACCACTGACCGCCGGCCCGAGATCGAACCCCAGACGGGCGCGGCTCGCATCGTCGAGCGTCGCCTGCAATTTGATATCCGCGTCGCCGTCAGCCGACTTGCGGTAGTCGAGCGAGGCCGACTGCCCGTTGATCTTCACATCGCCCTTGACCTGATAGCCCTGATTGTTGGCGACAACCTTCAGCGCATTGGCCTCCAGCTTCTGATTCATCACCAGGCGATCGGCGGCAAATCCGGCAAGGTCGGCCGTAATCGCATATGTCGTGTCCGCCTTGGTCAATTCACGCTTGATCGGCAGACCGAGCGTGACCATCGCCGAAACCGTTCCCTTGCTCGTATTGGGATCGACCAGGGTGCCGGAAAATTCACTGAGGCGATCTGACGCGAGAATCTCCGCCGCTGCCGGCACCGGACCGTCGATACGGAACTTTACCCGCGCGGGTGCGGGCTTCGGCGCCATATCCGGCACCTCGAACACGAAATCCGAGATGTTGAGCTTGCGGCCCGCCGGCGTATCAACGCTGGCCTGCCCGATCGTCACCGTCGCGGTGCGACCTGTCACATGTGCTTTCAGGTCCGCATCGCGCACCAGCGGCAATTCGTCCACCGGATGCAACGTCACGCCACTGGCGACGATGGTGACGGCGAGGCCATCGTCGGGAATCGGGGGACCTCGCCGCGACAGGTTTCGAACCGGCGAGTTGACCCCGACTTCGATGCGCTGAAGAGAGCCGCGCTCGACCCTGTCGATCACCCATTCGCGGACCTCGGGAACGACCAAAGTCGGCCACATACGCTTGAGGGCGGACGCCGGCATCGGCGTGCCGGCAAAACCCAGCGTCAGGCGCGCTTCGGCCGAATAGTCGATGCTGCCGGTTCCGGCGACGCCAATGTCGCCGTTGCTGATGTCGGCCTGCGTCAGCAGCACGCGCCGCTTGCCGGTGTCGAAGCGCACGCCGATGGCGATGCGATTGAAAATCAGCGGCGGTTCGCTGTCGATCCCGGCCAGCACGATGGTGCCGCCGCTCAAGCCCAACTGCCAATCGGTGACGTTGCCGTTGGGTGGCTCGAGGTGGGCGAGCAGCGTGATCCGGTTCTGCCCGGATACGATCTTGAAGGGGGCGAGCAGCACGCGCCGGCTGGCGTCCCATTCGAGGTTGGCTTCCGCCGAATCGATCGCCATCGGATAATCAGGGGTATCGCTGTCGATAATGCTTCCGGCGCCCGCGGTGATCTTGCCGCGGAAGTAGGTCGGCAGGCCGTCGCGGCCCAACTCACCCTGCAATTCGCCGCTCAGCGGCAAATCGGCGCTGTAGGTCAGATCCTTCAGCCGCAATGCCAGCAGGATGTTTGTCGTCGAAACCTTGTCGGCCCGAATATCGACCGATCGTACACCGTTTGCGGAAGGTCCGACCGCCACATGCAGCGACCACGCGCGGCTACCCTCCTCGCCGACGCTCAGCGCCACCCCGCCGCCGTTGGGCCGCCGAAGGCTGAGGGTGATATTCTCGAAATTCCATTTGTTGCCGCGTTGCTGATCATCAACGATCAGGTTGCCGTTCTTCAGACCGATTTCATTGAGGTTTTGTCCATCCAGTCCGGTCAGGCTCAGACTGTCGAGCCAGTCAAGGCCGGCAAGCAGACCGCTTTGCGCATTATCTGGAGCCGCCGGCGCCGCCGCGGATGGGGCAGAGGGTGAAGACGGTGAAACAGTTACGGGTGGCGCCCCCTGGGGCGGAAACGTGGCCGGAATGCCTGCTTCCTTCTTTGACGCCACGCCGGTGGCGAGCGGCCGGGTATTGTCACCGGTGGAAACCGTCACGGTGCCATCCGGTGTAATTCGCACCGCCAGTTCGGCGTCCACCAGATTGAGGCTTTCGGCGCGAAGACGCCCCATCAACAGCGCGTAGCCGGAAAGCTTCACCTCGGCTTTCGGTGCGCTCGCAACGATCGCATGGTCGCGATCCCTGACAATGATATCGCGGATGCGCACGGCGATGCGAATTCTGCCGACGCGCTCGATTTGCGTGCCACCTATCTCAACGGTATTGCCGTGACCTATATTTTCCTCGATCGCCGCGGCTAGCCAGGGCGTGACCATCTCCAGGTTGATCGGACCGGCGCCGAGCCGCCACCACAATCCGCCGAAGCACCCCGCAAAGATCACCAGCAAAGCCGCGATGACGACGGCAAGACGCCTTACCCAGCGTTCACTGGCGAGCCAATGCCGGGCCGCTCCGAGGCGATCGCCCAGCCGATAAAGCCGGGAATTCGACCTAGACAACAGCCGCCGCGCGCGACGGCCCGCCGCCTCGTCGTGTTCGTGATCCCAATCGGCATCATCCCACTGCGAGAGCTGGACGTCAGCGCGCGGATTTGACCCGTTGGGCGACGTATTCCTTACCATTGCCTCTCGGTGCTGGCGCTGATTGTAAGATTGATCGCCGCCAAGGCCTCGCGCCTCGACATACAACGAGGGCTCCCGCGCCGGCGCCAATCCTCACCTAATACCCATGCTCGTCGTCCGGCCAAGGACCACCTTCAACGAGCGAATGGGTGGCGTGTCGAATTCCTTTTAAGCATACTCCGAAGCGATCAGACTTGCCCAGCAATCGGCTTGATTCCGGCTTGCCTCAATACCTCAATGATTGATCCGCGGAAAGCGACGAAAGGAAGGCGTATGTCCAAGAAGACACGTAAGAAATCTCCCAAACCGTCCGCCGGCAAGGCGACCCGCGCTCGCTCGGCGACGGCGGCGAAAACGACGTCCTCGAAAACCCGCAGGCCGTCTGCAGGCAAGGCCAGCAAGACCGCAAGCACCAGGCAAACCGGGAACCCGGTGTCGAAAGCATCTAAGCCCTCGTCGAAGACGTCGAAATTGCCCAACGCGGCAAAGCCGGTTCAGCCAATCGCGGCTGGATCGAAGGCCAAGGCCGAGAATCCTCCCCCGAAGAAAGCTGGCCTATCGTCGGCGTCCCGACCGGCCTTGACGGAGGGCGCGCGGGCCCCCTCGTTCAGCTTGCCGCGCGACGGTGGCGGCACCGTCTCGCTTGGGGATTACGCCGGGAGAAAGCTGGTGCTGTTTTTCTATCCTCGCGCAGACACCCCGGGGTGCACCAAGGAGGCCATCGACTTCACGCGATTGGCAAGCGCATTTGCCGGGAGCGAGACTTCTATCCTCGGAATTTCAGCCGACCCGGTCAAAGCGCAAGAAGCCTTTCGAAACAAGCACGAGCTCTCCATACCTCTTGCTTCAGATGAGAAGCATGAGATGCTGCAGGCTTATGGCGCATGGGGCGAAAAATCGATGTACGGCAGAACCTTCCAAGGGATTCTTCGCACAACGGTTCTGGTCGGAGCGGATGGCCGTATTCTCAAAGTCTGGCGCAACGTGAAGGTCGACGGCCATGCCGATGATGTGCTGGCCGCCGCGCTGACGGCTTGATTCGACCGGTTCCGTTCGCGAAAAATTAACCATGACAGGGTCAAATCATCCCGCAAATTGGGCCGTAAGGAACTGACCTCCGACCGGCGCGGGAGTGCCGATGTCGTACCGTTCCGGTCATCATACCGAGTATCACCACAACCATGACCATGGCAGGCACTCCGCCCGCCATCCGGCCGGCCATGCCCCGGCCGTCCCGCAGCCGGCGCAAAATGGCTATACGCTGGTCCATGCCGGCAAGCAGGTTCGGTTTGGTCCGGTCGCGTTCTGGATCGTGGTCGGCACCGTGACGGCGCTTGGCATGTGGTCGGCGGCGACCGCGACTTATTTCGCATTCCGCGACGACGTCCTTACCCGGCTGATCGCACGCCAGGCGGAAATGCAATACGCCTATGAAGACCGCATCGCGGAGCTGCGCGCCAAGGTTGACCGCACCACCAGCCGCCAGTTGCTGGACCAGGAACAATTCGACCAGAAACTTGAACAGGTCATGCGTCGCCAGACTACGCTGGAATCGCGTGCAACCGCGCTCGGCGCCATTCCGGACATGCAGGTCACCGGGTCGATCAGGGCGCCGTCGCGCGGCGCAACCGACCCGGCCGCGGCGGGCATTCCAAAGCCATCGCCGATCAGCGATACCGCGGTCTTCGTGGCGCCGCCGGATCGCGAAGCGCGGCTGGAATCGCGCGCGCCGATCGTCATCAATCCGCCGCCGAACAAGTTTGCGAAAATCCAGGGCGTCGACAACGTGATCGTTCGCCTGCAGACCTCGCTCGACCGTGTCGAGGGGCGTCAGCTCGCCGCCCTTAGCTCGTTCGAAGACAGTATCGAATCCCGTGTCCGCCGGATGCGCGGCGTGTTCAGCGATCTCGGTCTGGACATCGGCCAGATGGAAGCCGCGACACCGCGCGCGGGCATGGGCGGCCCCTTCGTTCCCGTCAAGCTTGCTGCCAACGCCGGCCCCTTCGAGCGCCAGCTCTACAGGATCAACGTCACCCGTGCACAGATGGAACGTCTGAACCGGACGTTAGCGCTGGTGCCATATCGAAAACCTGTGATCGGTGAAGTCGAATTCACGTCCGGCTTCGGGGTCCGCACCGATCCATTCCTCGGCCGCCCGGCCATGCACACCGGGCTCGATTTCCGTGCGGCCACGGGCGACCCGGTACGCGCCACCGCGAACGGAAAAGTGGTGTCGTCCGGATGGGCCGGCGGCTATGGCCGGATGGTGGAGATCGACCACGGCAACGGCCTGTCGACCCGCTACGGGCATCTATCGGAGATCGGCGTCAAGGTCGGCGATTCCGTCAAGATCGGACAGGTGATCGGCGCCGTCGGCTCGACCGGTCGATCGACCGGACCGCATCTGCACTACGAAACCAGGATCGACGGCGAAGCGGTCGATCCGCAAAAATTTCTGCGCGCCGGCGTGCGGCTGAGTGCCGGTTAAAACCGCGGCGCCCTGGCGCCCGCACCGATAGACCCGGTCAGCGGCCGAAGCGCCTAAGCCAATGAAGCGACGCCCCTCACTCCTCAATCCACGTCCTCGACAGCACCCGGCGATACACCGAAGGCGCGCTGCGCCAGCGTCGCCGCCATGAATTCGTCGAGGTCGCCATCGAGCACGCCGGAGGTGTCCGACGTCTGCACGCCAGTACGAAGGTCCTTCACCATCTGATAGGGCTGCAAGACATAGGAGCGGATCTGGTGGCCCCAGCCGATATCGGTCTTGGCGGCCTGGTCGGCGGCGGCCTGCTCCTCGCGTTTCTTCAGCTCGATCTCGTAGAGCCGCGCGCGCAGCATGTCCCACGCCTGCGCCTTGTTCTTGTGTTGCGACCGGCCGGCCTGGCAGACCACCGCAACGCCGGTCGGAATGTGCGTCAGCCTTACTGCGGATTCGGTCTTGTTGACGTGCTGACCGCCCGCCCCGCCCGAGCGCATGGTGTCGGTGCGGACATCGGATTCCTTGATGTCGATCTTGATGCTGTCGTCGACCACCGGGAAGATCGCGACGCTGGAGAACGAGGTGTGCCGGCGCGCGTTGGAATCGAACGGCGAGATCCGCACCAGCCGGTGCACGCCGGCTTCGGTTTTCAGCCAGCCATAGGCGTTGTGACCGCTGATCTGGATGGTGGCGGACTTGATGCCGGCCTCTTCGCCTTGCGTCTCTTCCAGATATTCGATCTTGAAGCCGTGCTTTTCGGCCCAGCGCGTATACATGCGCAGCAGCATCGCGGCCCAGTCCTGGCTCTCGGTTCCGCCCGCGCCGGCGTGAACCTCGAGATAGGAATCGAAGCGGTCGGCCTCGCCGCCCAGCAGCGCTTCCAGTTCGCGGCGCGCGACTTCCTTTTTCAGCGCCTTCAGCGCGGCCTCGGCTTCGGCCACCACGCCTTCATCATTCTCGGCTTCGCCGAGTTCGATCATGCCGACATTGTCCTCAAGCTCGCGCTCGACCTTGCCGATGCCGGAAAGCGCATCCTCCAGCGAGGTTCGCTCCTGCATCAGCTTCTGCGCCTTCTGCGGATCGCTCCAGAGATTGGGGTCTTCGGCGAGCTTGTTCAGCTCCGCAAGGCGCGCCGTGGATGCATCGACGTCAAAGATGCCTCCTCAGCAGCCCGACTGACTGCTTGATCTCTTCAACGAGGCGTTCGACTTCGGCGCGCATGGGCTCTCTGATCTGCGGCGCTGGGCCGCTGTGGCAAATACTGCGAGGGATGTAGCGGCGGACGCCGCAAAGCGCAATCGGGGCCGGTGCTGTTTGAGCGCTTTCCTGGGCCGCAAACCGGGAACGCTTCGCTCAAAAGCGGGCTAATACAGCCCGCCGGTGCCGGAGCGCATGATGCCGCGCTCGGCGTCCGGCGACACTGTGAGCTGGCGGCCGTCGGCATCGGCAACGCCGATGACGGAGTAATTGTCCGGCGGCGCGGTACCGGGCTTGAACGCTTCGAGAATGGTCCTGCCGCCGTCGCCCGGACCGGCGCGCATGCCGGTCTTGGCATCGACGCGGATCAGCTTGATCCCCGCCGGCACCTTGAACGGGATCGCCGGCTTGTCGGCGAGCGCGAGCTTGAGGAAATCGCGCGCGATCGGCGCGGCCAGATGACCGCCGGTTGCAGTCCGGCCGAGATTGCGCGGCTTGTCATAGCCCACATAGATACCGACCACGATATCCGGTGAGAATCCGATGAACCAGGCATCCTTTTGGTCGTTGGTGGTACCGGTCTTGCCGGCGATCGGCTTGCCGACTTCCCTGACCACCGTTGCGGTACCCGCCTGCACCACGCCTTCCATCATCGACGTGATCTGATAGGCCGTCATCGTGTCGAGCACCTGTTCGCGGTGATCGATGAGCTGGGGCTCGGGCTGATTCTTCCAGCCTTCGGGGGCATCGCAGCCGCGGCATTCGCGGGTGTCGTGCTTGAAGATCGTGTGGCCGTAACGATCCTGGATGCGATCGATCAATGTCGCTTTGACCCGGCGGCCGCCATTGGCAAACATCGAATAGGCCGTGACCATCCGCATGACCGTGGTTTCGCCGGCGCCGAGCGCATAGGACAGATAGTTCGGCAACTCGTCATAGACCCCGAAGCGCTTGGCGTATTCGCCGATCAGCGGCATGCCGATGTCCTGCGCCAGTCGCACCGTTACCGTGTTGAGCGACAATCTGAGGGCGTTTCGCAGCGTCGTCGGGCCGTTATATTTGCCGGCCGAATAGTTTTCCGGACGCCAGACGCCGGCGCCCTGCCCCTGATCGATCTCGATCGGCGCATCGACCACGACGGTTGACGGCGTATAGCCGTTATCGAGGGCGGAAGAGTACACAATGGGCTTGAACGATGAACCGGGCTGCCGATAGGCTTGGGTGGCGCGGTTGAACTGGCTCTGGTCGAACGAGAAGCCGCCGACCATCGCCAGCACGCGGCCGGTCCAGGGATCCATCACCACCATCGCACCCGACACTTCCGGCAACTGGCGCAGCCGGAACTGCCCCTCAACCGGCGTACCGTCCTTGATCAGCGGGTCGGCGTAGATGATGTCACCCGGCGAAAGCACCTGCGACACCGTCGTCGGCGCCCTGCCCTTGGTCGAGCCGGTAGCGGCCCTGGCCCATTTGACGCCCTCGAGGGTGATGATGCCGGTCTGCCGCTCCTTGCTCACGGCGCCGCCGAGTTCGCGGCCGGGCTGGAAACCGATCCGCGCCGATTGATCGCTGGTCTCCAGCACCACGGCCATTCGCCAGGGCGAGATGTCCGAGAGAGATTTGACGTCGGCCAGTTTCACGCCCCAGTCGCCGGAAATATCGAGTTTGCTGATGGCGCCCCGCCAGCCCTGCGCCTCGTCGTAATTGACCATACCGGCAGCCATGGTCTTGCGCGCCATCACCTGGATCTTCGGATCAAGCGTGGCTCTGACCGACAGGCCGCCTTCGTAAAGCTTCTTCTCGCCGTATCGCTCGAAAATATCGCGGCGAACCTCCTCGGCAAAATACTCGCCGGCGAAAATATGAGCGGCATTGGTCCTGCTGGTCACGATCAGGGGATCCTTGCGGGCCTTATCCGCATCGGCCTGCTTGATCCAGCCATTCTCCAGAAGCCGGTCGATCACATAATTGCGGCGCTCGATCGCCCGGTCGCGGTTGCGCACCGGATGCAGTGCCGCGGGCGCCTTCGGCAACGCCGCGAGATAGGCGGCCTCCGCGACCGTGAGTTCATTCACCGACTTGTCGAAATAGACCAGCGACGCCGCGGCGACGCCGTAGGCGCCGAGACCGAGATAGATTTCGTTGAGATAAAGCTCGAGAATCTTGTCCTTCGAATAGGCGCGCTCGATCCGCATCGCCAGCAGGGCTTCCTTGATCTTGCGGGTGAACGAAACTTCGTTGGTCAGAAGAAAATTCTTCGCCACCTGCTGGGTGATCGTGGAGGCCCCCTGCGGACGCCGGTTGGAACCGAGATTTTGCGCGTAGAGAACGGCGGCACGCGCCATGCCGGAGAAATCGATGCCGCCATGCTCATAGAAATTCTTGTCCTCGGCCGCCAGGAACGCATTGATGACCAGCTTTGGAACCGCCTGGATCGGCAGGTACAGGCGGCGTTCCTTGGAATATTCGCCCAGCAGCGCGCCATCGGCCGCATGAACGCGCGTCATGACCGGAGGTTCGTAATCCTGCAGCTGCGAATAGTCCGGCAAATCCTTGGAGAAATGCCAGATCAACCCCGCCACGGCGGCCACGCCCACCAGGAACACCACGGTTCCGGCGGCGAACAGGAAACCCAGGAACCGCACCAGCAAGCGCATTATCGAATGTCCGTTTCAGCCCATGCGCCGCAGCCGGCGGCGCTCTCGTCGAGTAGCGAAGTCTGGCACGGAACGACTTGCCGTCCCGTGCCAGGCGCATCATACGATGGCCGGGAGGCAAATTTGATTGATTCCGAAGGCCTCGCGGTGGTTTTTTTATAGTGCCGCCGCTGTGGCCAAACTAGGGCTTCCAGCATCCCGGTTTCGTTTTCAGTTCCCCGGCCCGGCCGTCGCCAGACGTTTGGCGAAGAACGCGTCGATGGCCTGCGCCACGGATCCAACGGTACGGGAGCGCCAGTTCTCCGATACCAGGTGTTCGAGGTCGTCCTTGTTCGAGACGTAGCCGAGTTCGATCAGCACCGACGGCACGTCCGGGGCCTTCAGCACTCTAAAGCCGGCGGATTTGAGGGGATGCTTATGCATCCTTGTCGTCGTCTTCATCTCCCCCATCAGCAGTCGCGCAAACCGGTTGGAGAAGGTGCGGGTTTCACGCTGCGCAAGGTCAATCAGAATATCGGCAACGTCGGTCGGCTCCTCGGTCAGATTGACGCCGCCGATCGCATCGGCCTTGTTCTCGGCCTCGGCCAGCCTTTCCGCCTCCGCGTCGGAGGCGCGGTCGGACAGCGTGTAAATCGTGGCGCCCTGGGCGTCACCCTCACGGCGCGGCAAGGCGTCGGCGTGGATGGACACAAACAGCGCGGCCGATTGATTGCGCGCGATCCGGACACGCTCCGAAAGCGGGATGAAGGTGTCGTCGGTGCGGGTCATCACCACCCGGTATTTGCTGGCTTTCTCGATGCGATCGCGCAGCGCCAGCGCAAAGCCCAACACCAGGTCTTTTTCGTTTTCGCTGCCCGATTGCGTGCCGTTGTCGGGGCCGCCGTGGCCGGGATCGATGACGACCACGGGACGCAGATCGGGCGCCGCCGCGGGCTTGGCCGGCGCCGCCTCAACCTTTGCCGGCGCCGCAACCGCGGCGTCCCCGGCGTCGGCGATGGCCGGCCTCAGTTCGGGCCGGTTGTCGGCCGACAGCGACTGAACGAAGGTCGTGCGGTCTACTTCTT
>JBAVEE010001043.1:0-5220 GCA_049587575.1 Bradyrhizobium sp. | reverse complement strand
GCCAGCCGGAGGAGCCCGGAATCGTCGTCATGCCGAAGGACAAGACAACGAAGCTCAACAACTTCCATTCCGAATTCAAAGACCTGGTGGACGCAAGATTGCCGTTGCGGCTCGCCGGCGACATCGGCGCGGTGCGCAAAAAGCTCATTGCCGAGTACCCGCACGCCGTCGGCGCGATCGATCTCGTGCTGCGCGAGCTGCGTGAGGGCAAGCCGGTGCATTGGACGCCCATCCTGCTGACGGGACCCGTGGGCGTAGGCAAATCGCGCCTGGTGCGAAGGATCGCCGACCTGCTCGGGATCGGGGTCTACCGCTATGACGGGTCCGGGGCCTCGGACAACATGTTCGGGGGATCGCCGAAGGGCTGGAGCAACACGGTGCCGTCGGCGCCGGCGCGCGCCGTCAATCAGATGCGCATCGCCAATCCAATCCTCATGGTGGATGAGATCGAGAAGGCCGGCACCTCCTCGCGTAACGGAAGGCTGTGGGACGCGCTGCTGCCGTTTCTCGAGCGCGAGACATCGGCCAGATATAGGGACGTCTCATTGGACGCGGAGTTGGACCTGTCGTGGATTTCGCACATCGCGACCGCAAACTCGATCGAGAACCTGCCGGATCCGCTGAGGGACCGCTACCGCATCGTCAAGGTGCCCGCGCCGCGGCTCGCCGACCTGCCGCGGCTTGCCGCCAACGTGCTGGAGGAGCTCGCCGTCGAAGCCGGCGAGCAAGGCTTCGTTTGGCCGCTCGCGGATGACGAGATCGCGGTGATCGGACGTGCCTGGGAGAAGGCGGGATTCAGTTTCCGGAACCTGCAGAAGATCGTGGCGGCCACCCTCAAGGCGCGCAATGAGAACACAGTGAGGCACTGAATGGCGCTTGTAGACGGTTACCTGGACCGATGGCTGCGGCCCATATCGCGCACTATTTTCGCGGCGGACTGCCGTCTGCGTTCGAGATGGCGCACACCGCGCGGCCTGAGAACTGGCAGGTGGTCCACGTGTCGGCACCTACCATCAGGCGCCGACGAGTTGCGCAAATCGACCGGAGGGTCATGAACATGTCGACGATCGAAGAGCAGGACGCAAAAGCGCGGTTACAGCGTGAGTTCTCGTCATACCTGAGCGGCGAGACGCCGCCACCGCCGGAGCTGGCACAGGCGCCGCTGCTTGAGAACTGGCGCGTGGCCATCGTCCACGTCAAGGGCGATGCGGACCCGCTGCGCCTGCTTGCGGTTCTGGCGGGAAGCGTCACCGGCCATCCACAGCTTGGCGACACCAGGACGATCAGGACCTCGCAACTGATCTGGCTCGACCGCAACCGGCAGTGGGCGCGCACCCTGAACCGGGTCTATCGGCTCGGCGGGCGCGCCGGCGATGAAATCGACAGCGGGAGCGAAGGAGTGGCGTAGCCATAGAAGCCATCACTTCCGCGAAACATCCCCGCGACAGGGGCGCTTGCAGCCACCGCCCCCGTATCCCGTCATTCCGCGGCGACGGGCCGTCCGGCCGACAAGCTCACATCAGGCGCCTCGAACGGCGTTTCCGGATGCATCAGAAACGCGCAGAAGCCGCCCGCCAGCAATAGCCCCATCGACATCAGGAACGGCAGATACCAGTTGCCGGTCAGATCGATCACGAAACCGGCCACCAATGGCGAAACGATCGCCGCGAGCGCCGAGCCGCTGTTCATCAGGCCCGCCGCGGTCCCCGAATATTTCGGCGCAATGTCCATCGGCACCGACCAGATCGGGCCGATCACGAGCTCGGCGAAGAAAAACCCGCCGGACAGGCACAAGGCGACGACCGTGATGTCGTGGAGGAAGAGGATCGGAAGCAGCGACAGGAACGCGCCGGCGAAGCCGGTGACCGTGACGCTGAGCCGGGCGAAGCGGACGTTGCCGGTGCGCCTGAAAATGCGGTCCGACAGAATTCCGCCCAGACTGTCGCCGACCACGCCGGCAAAGAACACCCCGGAGGCAAACAGCGCCGAGTGCTTGATATCCAGACCGTAGTTGTTCTTGAAGAACAACGGCAGCCAGTTCAGATACAGCCACAGCGTCCAGCCGTAGCAGAAATAGGTCAGGGTGACCGGCCACATCCGGCGCAGCAGCGGCCCCCATGGCACCTGAGGCCGCATGTCGACCGGACGTGACGGTAGCGACGCCAATTCAGCCGCGGTGATCGCGGGATGATCCTTGGGCTCGTTTCGGAAATACAGGACCCAGACCACGCCCCACAGCAGGCTTACCAGCCCCAGCACGATGAATGATCCGCGCCAGGTCAGCCACGCCATCAATACCGCTATCAATGGCGGCGTGGCGGCGTTGCCCAGCCGCGCGAAGGCGTGGGTGAGGCCCTGCGCGAAGCCCCGCTTGTTCGCGGGCGTCCAATACTGCATCGCGCGCGTCGCCGTCGGGAAAGTCGCGCCTTCGCCAAAACCGAGCGCGACGCGAGCAATGAACAGCGTCAGAAGGCTGGTCACGAACCCGGTCATGATGGTGGCGCTTGCCCAGATCAGGCCGCACCAGAACAAGGTCTTACGCGGCCCGAAGCGGTCGCCGACCCAGCCGCCGATCACTTGGAAAAGCAGATAGGGATAGGCGAAGGCCGAGAACACCAGGCCGAGCTGCGTGTTGCTGAGGTGGAGCTCCTTCTGGATCTCGCTGGCCGCCGTGCCGATGTTCACCCGGTCGACATAGGTGATGAAATACATGATGCAGAGCATCGCCAGCACGACATGGGTTGGCTTGAACCGAAGCCGCATTCTCTACCTCCCGAACTCGTTTTTTATGGCTATTACAGCCTCGCCGGCCCGTCCGCAAAAATCGTGCTGATCGTGCTTGCGTCCTGGGCTCAGGTATTGACCACCTTTAGATGCCCCGGGGAATTCGACTTTGTGGGCTCTTCCAGCGCCTTCATCGCCGCGTCGACGCCGCCGGAGCGATGCGGCACGCCGGCTGCGGACAGCCCCATCTCCACGCCGGACAAGGCTCCCATCAGGGTAAGCTCGTTGCACTCGCCGAGATGGCCGATGCGAAATACCTTGCCGGCGACCTTCGACAGCCCCGACCCGAGCGACATGTTGTAATTCTCAAGCACGATTTGACGGAATTTGTCGGCGTCGTGACCCGGCGGCATCAGCACGGCCGTCAATACTGGCGAGTATTCGGCCGGCTCCAGACACAGCACTTCGAGGCCCCAATGCGCCACCGCGGCGCGGGTCGCCGCCGCAAGCCGCTTGTGACGGGCGAACACCTGATCGAGCCCCTCCTCAAGCAGCATGGCGATGGCTTCGCGCAGTCCGTAGAGCAGGTTGGTGGCGGGCGTGTACGGGAAGAAGCCGTTGGCATTGGGCTTGAGCATTTCCTCCCAGTCCCAATACGACCGCGGCATCTTGTTGGTCCTGGCGGCGGCGCGGGCCTTTTCCGAAATCGCGTTGAAGCCGAGCCCCGGCGGCAGCATGAAGCCCTTCTGCGAACAACTCACCGTGACGTCGACTTTCCACTCGTCGTGCCGGTAATCGACCGAGCCGAGCGAGGAAATCGTATCCACGAGCAGCAACGCGGGATGTCCGACCTTGTCGATCGCGGCGCGGATCTCGCCGATCCGGCTGGTGACGCCGGTGGAGGTCTCGTTATGCACCACCATGACAGCCTTGATGGCATGCGCCTTGTCCTGCGCCAGTCTGGCCTCGATGTCGGCGGGGTCGGCGCCGTGGCGCCAGTCGCCGGGCAGGAAGTCCACCTCGATGCCCCAGCGCGCCGCCATCTGCCGCCACAGGGTCGCGAAATGGCCGGTCTCGACCATCAGGACCTTGTCGCCCGGCGACAGCGTATTGACGATGGCCGCCTCCCAGGCGCCGGTGCCCGAGGAGGGAAAGACGATGACCGGCCCCGATGTCTGGAAGATCTTCCGGCAGCCTTCGAAGACCGCCCTGCCGAGTTCGGCGAACTCGGCGCTGCGATGGTCGATCACCGGCATATCCATGGCCCGCAGCACGCGGTCCGGCACCGGGCTCGGGCCGGGAATTTGCAGGAAATGGCGCCCCTGGTGCTGTGTCACGGATCTCTCCTCTGTTCGGCTCGCGACATATTGCATTCGATTTGCAGGGCAGCAACTGGTAAATTGTGTACAATATTGATCGACGGCCTCCCCGTCCCCGCGTATGTTCCAGCCATGAAACCCCTGATTCCAGCTGACGCCACATCGCAGGCCCTGAGCGGTGGACCGGACCGCGGCCGGGAAGACCAGTCGCTGCACGACGAAACCCTGACGCGGCTGCGGGACTACATCGTCGAAGGCAATATTCCGGACGGCGGCCGCGTGCCCGAACGCCAGCTCTGCGAGATGCTGAGAATATCGCGCACGCCGTTGCGCGAGGCGCTGAAGGTGCTGGCATCCGAAGGCCTGGTCGAGCTGTTGCCCAACCGGGGCGCCCGGGTGCGGCCGCTGAGCGAGCAGGATCTCGCCGAACTGTTCGACGTCATGGGCGGGCTGGAAGGTC
Source organism: Bradyrhizobium sp. (assembly GCA_049587575.1). Classification (GTDB taxonomy): domain Bacteria; phylum Pseudomonadota; class Alphaproteobacteria; order Rhizobiales; family Xanthobacteraceae; genus Bradyrhizobium. The sequence continues at coordinate 717 of JBAVEE010001043.1, read as the reverse complement.
TCGCAGGAAGGCTTGCCTGCGAAAACATCACCGACGCCGAGATCGCCGAGATCGAGCGGCTGCACTACGAGATGTATGGCTTCTACCTGCACCGCGACATGCACGGCTATTTCAACACCAACCAGCTGATCCACCAGAAGATCGTCGAAGCCTCGCGCAACGCGACGCTCAAAAGCGCCTACGCCAATTTCGCGGGGCGGATTCGCCGGGTGCGCTACTCCGCCAATTTCGCCCGCAAGCGCGAGCGCTGGGGTGAAGCGATGCGCGAACACGAGATGATCCTGGACGCGCTCCGCCGCCGCGCCGGCAGCGAACTCAGCGACATCCTGTTCAAACACCTGCGCAACAAGCGGATGGCCGCGGTCGAACATCTGAAGACGGACGGCATGGCGGCTTCCGAGCCGGCCTGATACCCTCAGGCCGGCAGGCCTGACCTCAGATTTTGCATTCAATTCAGAAGAATGAGTCGGACAAATTGCATTTATCGCTCGGTCAGATACGAGAAGGACCGGGTTTGCCGGCAGGTGGGATGGAATGACCGACGGCGGTTCATCAAAGCTTGAACAACGGCTGGCGCGGGAAATCACGGGTGACGTCTTCTTCGACAGGTTCAACCGTGGCCGCTACGCCACCGATGCGTCGTTCTACCAGATCATGCCGGCCGGCGTGGTGGTGCCGCGCAGCATCGACGAGGCGCTGCGGGCGCTGGCCATCGCC
>JBAVEE010001042.1:0-11321 GCA_049587575.1 Bradyrhizobium sp. | reverse complement strand
GTCTCGACCACGGTGGCGAGTGCGACCCCGTGGCCGGCCTTCTGCCAGTCCTCAGCCGCTTTGAGTATGTCTTCATCGCGATTGAGCATGGGAGCCTCTTTCAAGCCGTCGGGTTTCAAGCCCCGGGTTCAAGCTGCGGATCGGATCAGGCCGCGCTGATGCGACGCCGGCACCGAGGACAGTGCCGCGATCAGCCCTTCGATCGAACTCAAGTTATGTACCGGGCGGAATTCGTCAACATGCGGCAGCATCATTTTGATGCCCTGCGCCTTGGCCTCGAAGCCGCCATAGCGCAGCAGCGGATTGAGCCAGATCAGGCGGCGGCAGGAGCGGTGCAGCCGGTCCATCTCGAACGCCAGCCTGGCATCGGCTTCGCGCTCCAGTCCGTCGGAGATCAAGAGCACGATGGCGCCCTGCCCAAGCACCCGCCGGCCCCAGAGCTTGTTGAATGTGTGCAGCGAGGTCGCGATGCGGGTGCCGCCGGCCCAATCCTCCACCGTCGACGAACAACTGGCCAGCGCCTCGTCGGGGTCCCGTGCCCGCAAGCTGCGCGTCACATTGCTCAGGCGGGTGCCGAACAGGAACACCGACACGCGCTTGCGCGCATCGGTGATGGCATGCAGGAAATGCAGGAACAGCCGGGTATATTCGCTCATCGAGCCCGAAATATCGAGCAGCGCCACGATGGGCGCCGGCTTGACGATGCGCCCGAGCCGATGGATGTCGATGATGTCGCCGCCGGTGCGCAAGGATCCGCGCAGGGTGCGGCGCATGTCGAGCCGCAAGCCCCGCGCATCCGGCTGATAGCGGCGGGTGCGCAATTCGGCCTGCGGCAGTTTCATTTTCGAAATCGCGCGGGTCACTTCCGCGATCTCGGCCGCGCTCATCTGCGCAAAATCCTTCTTCTGCAGCACTTCCCTGTCGGAGACCGAGAGCCTGAGCTCCTGCTCCTCGGCCTGCGCGGTTTCGCTCATCTGCGGCTGCGACAGCGCCTCCTGGACGCGGCGCGAGGCCGGCGGCGGCTTCTTCCGGGCGTGATCGGGCAGCGGCACCGAATCCAGCATGTGCTTCCATTCCTCGGCGGCGCGGAAGAACAGGTCGAACGCCTGCGCGAAAATCAACGCGTGCTCGTGGCGCTTGACGAAGATCGCCTCCAGCGTCGTGAAAACGTCCGCGCGGTTACCAATCTCGATCACCTGCAGCGCGTTCAAGGCATCGATAACGGCGCCCGGCCCGACCGGAACCCCGGCCGCGCGCAGCGCGCGGGCAAAGCCTATGACGTTGTCGGCCATTTGACCGGTCGGCGGCGAGAGATGATTGATGGCCATCGGACAACCCGGTTTGCTGTTCACTCCCGTCATTCCGGCATGGTGCGTGAGCACCAGACCCGGAATGACAAGCGTCAGTTCTCGCTTGTCGCCTCTTTCAGGACCTTCTGCAGCGTGTCGCCCTGCATGCGCGCGATGTCATCCTGGTATTTCAGGAGCGCGCCGAGCGTGTCGCCGACCACCTGCGGGGTCAGCGAGCGGGCATCGAGCTCGGTGAGCGCGGTGGCCCAGTCGATGGTCTCGGCGACGCCGGGCGATTTGTAGAAGTCCTGATCGCGCATCGCCTGCACGAAATTGACGACCTGCTGCGACAATTTCGCGGAAATCCCGGGCACGCGCGACTTTACGATCGCGAGCTCGCGTTCGGCAGTGGGATAATCCACCCAGTGATAGAGACAGCGGCGCTTCAGCGCGTCGTGGATTTCGCGGGTCCGGTTCGAGGTGATGATGACGATCGGCGGATGCGGCGCTTTCACGGTGCCGAGTTCGGGAATCGTGACCTGGAAGTCCGAGAGGATTTCCAACAGATAAGCCTCGAACGCCTCATCGGCGCGGTCGAGTTCGTCGATCAGAAGCACCGGCGCGCCGGCGACATCCGGCTCGAGCGCCTGCAACAGCGGCCGCTTGATCAGATAGCGCTCGGCGAAGATGTCGCTGGAGAGCTGCTCGCGATCGGTGTCGCCGGCCGCTTCGGCAAGCCGGATCGCGATCATCTGCGCCGCGCTGTTCCACTCGTAGACCGCGGAGGCGACGTCAAGGCCTTCGTAGCATTGCAGCCGGATCAGCTTTCGACCCAGCGCCGCGGACAGGACCTTGGCGATCTCGGTCTTGCCGACGCCGGCCTCGCCCTCCAGAAACAGCGGCCGGCCCATGCGCAGCGACAGATAGGTCACCGTGGCCAGCGAGCGCTCGGCGAGGTAGCCGCGCGAGGACAAGAGCTCGAGCATGGCATCGACGGAGGTAGGCAGCGTCGATGCGGTCATGGGAGAGCCGGCCCTGATGAACGAGGAATAGGCAACGTTACGATTTAGCGGTCGCAGCTTCGACCGCGCGCCGCGCCAACACCGCGATCAGGTGCGCGCGATATTCAGCGCTGCCGTGCAGGTCGCTGTTCAGGCCTGTCGCCGGCACCGTCAAGCCATCGAGCGCCTTCGGCGAAAAGCGCTTCTTCAATGCCTCTTCGAATGCGGTGACGCGGAACACGCCTTCGGAGCCGGCGCCGGTGACGGCGACGCGCACGTCCGACGGACGCTTGGCGACGAACACGCCGACCAGCGCATAACGCGAGGCCTGGTTTCGGAACTTGATGTAGGCGGCTTTCTTCGGCGCCGGGAACATCACCTTGGTGATGATCTCGTCGCTCTCGAGCGCGGTCGTGAACAATCCCTGGAAGTATTCCTCGGACTTGAGGCGGCGCTTGTTGGTAACGATCGTGGCGCCAAGGGCGAGGCAGGCAGCCGGATAATCGGCGGTCGGATCGTTGTTGGCGAGCGAGCCGCCGAGGGTACCCTTGTGGCGCACTGCGGGGTCGCCGATCAGGCCGGCGAGTTCGGCGAGCGCCGGGATCGCCTCGCCGACGATGGCCGAGGTTGCGACCGCGTTGTGGGTCGCAGTGGCGCCGATGACGAGCGAACGGCCCTTCATCTCGATACCGTCGAGCCCCTCGATGTGGGAGAGGTCGACCAGATGCGGCGGGTTGGCTAACCGCTGCTTCATGACCGGCAGCAAGGTGTGGCCGCCGGCGATTACCTTGGCGTCTTCATTCTTGACCAGCAGATTGGCGGCCTGCCGCACGGTCGACGGACGATGATATTTGAATTCGTACATAAGGTATTCCTCGGGATATTCCTGATCGCCGTGCGGTGACGTGCTTTACGCGAGATCGGAGTTCGCCATCGCCTTGGCGCCGGCCGCGATCGACTGAACGATGTTCTGGTAGCCGGTGCAGCGGCAGAGATTGCCTTCGAGCTCTTCGCGGATGGTATGGTCGCTCAGGTCGTGGCCCTTGCGGTGGACGATATCGACCGCGGTCATGATCATGCCGGGGGTGCAGAAGCCGCATTGCAGGCCATGATGCTCGCGGAACGCCTCCTGCATCGGATGCAGCGGCGCGCCGTCGGCGGCAAGCCCCTCGATGGTCCTGACTTCGTGCCCGTCGGCCATCACCGCAAGCGTGGTGCAGGATTTGACCGCCTTGCCGTCGAGATGCACGACACAGGCGCCGCATTGCGAGGTGTCGCAGCCGACATGAGTGCCGGTCAGCCGCAGATTCTCGCGCAGGAACTGCACCAGGAGCGTACGGGGATCGACATTGGCATTGACGGGATTGCCGTTCACGATAAGCGAGATTTTGGCCATTCAGCACTCTCTATCATTGCGCTACCGCATTGCACGGCGGCACAGTCATTAAAACCGTTCCGAGGGCATAATATGGGCCATCCCGGCAATGAGCAACCTCATCGCGGCATGGCTCCATAGGATCGACGGGACGCCGCCGGGACCAGTCCTTCCAGGAGACTGGCCTTTCGAAAGGTCAGCCCTGCACCGCCTTGGCGAAGTTCGCGAAAAACTCGTCGGCCAGTTTTTTCGCCGCACCGTTGATCAACCTCTGGCCGAGCTGGGCCAGCTTGCCGCCGATCTGCGCCTCGACGTTGTAGGTCAATAGCGTGCCGCCGTCCTTGTCGGCGAGCGCCACCGTCGCGCCGCCCTTCGCAAAGCCGGCAACCCCGCCCTCGCCTTCGCCCGATATCTTGTAGCCGTTCGGCGGGTCCAGATCGCTCAGCGTCACCCGGCCCTTGAAGCGGGCCGATACCGGACCGACCTTCATTTTGGCCACCGCGCGGAAACCGTTGTCTTCGGTTCGCTCCAGCTCCTCGCAGCCGGGAATGCAGGCTTTGAGTACCTCCGGGTCGTTCAACTTGGCCCAGACCGCCTCGCGCGGCGCCGCAAGCTGGACTTCGCCGTTCATTGTCATGGCCATGGGTGTCTCCCGGTTCGCTCTGGGCTTGATCCCAAGTAAAGCACGCCCGCCCCAAAAGGAAGAGGATGGCGGTATTTTCCGGCAAACTGGAGGCCGGTTTGCCGTGAGAAAATGCCCACCTTAAGCTCCACGTATTCTACCGCGGATAGGGCTAGTCTGCGCTGGATTGCGGAGCAAAACCGGTGCCGCCCTTTGTGGAATATGCATCACAGTGAGGGATGCAAATTAACGGCGCGGCGGACTTGCTTGACGCGCTTTGGGATTGGCATGGGCGGGCCGGGATGGTTAGGTCGCGTCCAAATGAGCACTTCGCTTTCGCCCCTGCTCGCCCCGATTCTGTCGAACGACGCCATGCGCGCCGTCTGCGACGATGTGGCATGCCTTCATGCTTGATTTTGAGGCGGCCCTTGCGCGTGCGGAGGCCACTCAACGACAAGTACAACGCCTGAAATAAGAAACTTGGAGAAATTCCAATGCCGATGATCGACGCCGACGGTTGCCTGCTCAACGTATCCGTCGAAGGCCGCGAGAGCGGTCCCACCCTGATGCTGTCAAACTCGCTGGGCTGCACCATGGAGATGTGGGAGCCGCAGATGAAGGCGCTCACGCAGGTTTTCCGCGTGATCCGCTATGACCGGCGCGGCCATGGCAAGTCAGGCGTCCCCCCCGGCCCCTATTCCATGGAGCGGTTCGGCCGCGATGTGCTGGCGATCCTCGATGATCTCAACATCAAGAAGGTGCACTGGTGCGGACTCTCGATGGGCGGCATGGTGGGACAGTGGTTGGGCGCCCATGCGCCGGAGCGATTCGGCAAGATCATTCTCTCCAATACCGCCTGCTATTATCCCGATCCGACCAACTGGCTGAACCGCATCAAGGCGGTGAAGGAAGGCGGCATCGCGGCGATCGCCGAAACCGTCATCGCAGCGTGGCTGACGGCGGAGTTCCGCGAGCGCGAGCCGCAGATCACGGCGAACCTGAAGGCCATGCTGCTGGCTACCCCGGCACAGGGCTATATCGCCTGCTGCGAAGCCCTGAGCACGCTCGATCAGCGCGCGCTTTTGCCCGGGATCAAAAGCCCGACGCTGGTGATCGCCGGCCGCCACGACACATCGACCCCTGTCGCAGCCGGCGAGTACATCCGCAGCCAGATCCCCGGTGCCTCCCTGACGATCCTCGACGCCGCGCATATTTCCAATGTCGAACAGCCGCACGCCTTCACCGACGCCGTGATCGGCTTCCTGACGCAACACTGATCCGGCAGCAGCCATGGACGATCAGAAACCGCGCGACGACGGCATGACCCGGCGCCGCAAGGTGTGGCGACGCCTGGGTCGATAAATCGATCTCGGGCAAGAGTTCGTTGCAACGCTGACTTTTATCGGTCTGATCACGCGCCATGCCTTGCGGCGCGCCCGCGGCCAACCAGGCGGTCAAAGAAGTGTCAGCGATTATAGGGGGGTTGGGGACTGCTGAAGCGATAGATCGGGCGACGCCGCGATCGAATCGGCCCCGGCCTGCGCGGGGCGTTCGACCAGCAACACCACGGCGGTGCCGAGCAGCATCAACACTTCCGTCGCATGCAGGCGAAGGGCCGCGGTCTCGCCGACCTGCGATGCCATCCACATGCTGGCAAAGCTGATCACGGAGCCGATCGCAAGCGCGATCGCCAGGGCCTCGTCGCAACCGCCGGTCTTGCGGATCGAGGCTCGCGCGGTGAAAAACACGAATATTGCGAAGAAGGCGACGACGGTGAGCCTGCCCAACGCAAGCAGCCACGCAACGCGCACCGTGGCCATCGATGCCAGATGCAGATGGTCGCTGATGTACAGCGCCACCGATATGCTCGGCCGATCATAGAGGCCGTGGACCGGCGAAATCATGATCCGGAAGGCGATGATGGCCCATGTCGGAATGAAATAGGCCGCCAGCAGCACGCCGTTGAATGAACTGATCCGCCAGTTTGTGGACATGTCGCTTCCCGCTTGTCCGCAAGCTCGGTCCCGGAGCGGCGGCTTCTCGGGAGACGTAACGCGCTTAAACTGCGGCGGGCAATTTAAACCCTTTGTTTACCTTAACGGCGGGGCGGCGCGGCGTCCGGGGACGGGGATTTGCCCGAACGCAGGCCGATCCCGGCCGAAGCGAAACGGGAATCGCTCCTCCTCAAAAGAAAAGCCCCGCCTCTCGGCGGGACCTTCCTGCACTCACTTCATTCAACCAGGAATTAGTGACCGCCCTTGCCTTGCTGATTGGGGTTCTGGCCCTGACGGTTCGGATCCTGTTGCTGCTGGCCGGGCTTCTGGCCACCGCCCTGCTGCTGCTGGCCGGGCTTTTGGCCCGGTTTCTGATTCTGCTGCCCCGGACTCTGGTTCTGATTGGACATCGGGATCTCCCTTGTTGAATGTCGCAAGAGATAATCCGGAAATCCGGAGTTGGTTGCATGGAAATTTGCTTCCGGCGGGAACCCGTTCATGGCGACAGTCCCGTCGCGTTCGAGGTTTTGCGGAACCCGGCGGGAAACTACCTCTGTACAAGCCGTCAAAGCGGCCCTCAGCCCTGTTGCCGCCTCAGGTTCCCACTGTTAGAAAATGACACGACGCGCCGTCCGGCTGCCGGGGCCATCGCCGCGTAACCGGTTCAAGTGGATAGTTTCTTTGCGACAAACCGGATCGATCTGGTCCGGAAATGCTCCAAACAGCGGCAGCGCATGGATTATTTCGCCCAGCAACTGATCAACGGCATTGTGCTCGGCTCGATCTACGGCCTGATCGCCATCGGCTACACCATGGTTTATGGCATCGTCGGCATGATCAATTTTGCTCATGGCGACATCTTCATGATCGGCGGCTTCATTGCGCTGATCTCGTTCCTGATCCTGGTCTCGATCGGGATGACCGTGGTTCCCGTGATTTTGCTGATCGTGCTTTTGGTATCGATGGCGATCACCGCACTCTACGGCTGGACGGTGGAACGCATCGCCTATCGGCCGCTGCGGCACTCCTTCCGGCTTGCGCCGATGCTGTCGGCGATCGGCATGTCGTTCGTCCTGACCAACTATTCGCAGATCGCGCAGGGCGCGCGGGTCAAGCCGGTGCCGCCGATCATCACTGGCGGCTACAGCTTGCACGAGGGCAGCGAGGGTTTCGTGGTCCGGCTGTCCAATGTGCAGATCATCGTCGTCATCACCACCGTGGTGCTGCTCGCGATCTTCACCTGGCTGGTGTCCCGGACCCGGTTGGGGCGCGACATGCGCGCCTGCGAACAGGACCAAACCATGGCCGCACTGCTCGGCGTCGATGTCGACCGCACCATCTCCATGACTTTCGTCATTGGTGCTGCGCTCGCCGCCGTCGCGGGCATGATGTACCTGCTCTATTACGGCCTGGTCGATTTCTACATGGGGTTTGTCGCAGGCATCAAGGCGTTCACCGCAGCCGTGCTCGGCGGCATCGGTTCATTGCCCGGCGCGATGCTGGGCGGGCTTCTGATCGGCCTGATCGAAACGCTGTGGTCGGCCTATTTCTCGGTCGAATACAAGGACGTCGCGGCGTTCTCGATCCTGATCGTGGTGCTGATCTTCCTTCCGACCGGCCTGCTCGGCCGGCCCGAAGTTGAAAAAGTTTGACAGGCGAGCGCGTGACAGCACCCGCGCCCGAACCAGCGCTTGCCTCGCGCGCACCCGGCGTCGCCTTCATCTTCAAGAAGGCCCTGATCAGTGCGCTGGTGGCGCTGGTGCTGTTCTCGCTGATGATCGGCATCCGCACCGAGGCGGGGCCCACAGGCCAACTGATTTACTGGACGAGGTTCGGCGACCTGGCAGCCATGGTCGCCACCGTGTTCGGCGGCAGCATCGTCGTCGAATTGCTCCGGCAATGGTGGGGACCGGTCGGCACCATCAGGATCGTTCCGCCATCCGTGCAAAGCACCCTTGTGGTGGCGCGGCGCGCGATCGCGCCTCTCCTCCTGATCTTCACCTTCCTGGTGCCGGTGATCTTCTACGATCAGCGCTACATTCTCGATCTCGGCATCCTGGTACTGACTTACGTGATGCTGGGATGGGGGTTGAATGTCGTGGTCGGCCTCGCCGGCCTGCTCGACCTCGGCTACGTCGCCTTCTACGCGGTAGGCGCTTATTCCTACGCGCTTTTGTCGACCAATTTCGGGCTGTCGTTCTGGGTCTGCCTGCCGTTGGCCGGCATTCTCGCGGCGTTCTGGGGCGTGCTCCTGGGATTTCCGGTACTGCGGCTGCGCGGCGACTATCTCGCTATCGTGACGCTGGCCTTCGGCGAGATCATCCGGCTCGTCATCATCAACTGGCAAAGCCTGACCGGAGGCCCGAACGGCGTTTCCGGCATTCCGCGGCCGTCTTTCTTCGGTATTCCTTTGACGCCCGGCGATGACGGACTTGCCGCGAAGCTCGGCATCGAATTCTCGCCGACCCATCGCATCGTGTTTCTATTCTACGTGATCCTGGCGCTCGCGCTCTTGACCAATTGGGTGACGATCCGGCTGCGCCGCCTGCCGATCGGCCGCGCCTGGGAGGCGTTGCGCGAGGACGAAGTCGCCTGCCGCGCGCTCGGCATCAACACCACCACGACCAAACTGACCGCGTTCGCCACCGGCGCCATGTTCGGCGGTCTCGCCGGCGCGTTCTTCGCGACCCGGCAGGGCTTCATCAGCCCGGAATCCTTTACCTTCCAGGAATCGGCGCTGGTGCTGGCGATCGTCGTGCTTGGCGGCATGGGCTCGCAACTCGGCGTCGCGCTTGCCGCTCTGGCCATGATCGGCGGTTTCGAACTGTTCCGCGGCTTCGATCAATACCGCATGCTGGTATTCGGCCTGGCGATGGTGCTCCTGATGATCTGGCGGCCGCGCGGTCTGATCGGGCATCGCGCGCCGACCGTGTTCCTGCGGCACAGCCAGGCCATCTCCTCCGAACTCGCCAGGGAAGGCCGGGGATGAGCGGCGATCACATCCTCAGCGTCGACCACCTGACCATGCGCTTTGGCGGTGTCGTCGCCGTCAACGACCTGTCGTTTGCGGCCGAGCGGCGCAAGATCACCGCGCTGATCGGGCCGAACGGCGCCGGCAAGACCACCGTTTTCAACTGCATCACCGGATTCTACAAACCGACCTCGGGCGCAATGCGCGTGGCGCATGATGACGGCCGCAGCATCCAGCTCGAACGGCTGAACGATTTTCGGATTTCCAAACAGGCCAGGGTCGCGCGCACCTTCCAGAACATCCGGCTGTTTCCCGGCATGACGGCGCTCGAAAACCTGATGGTCGCGCAGCACAATACGCTGATGCTCGCCTCCGGCCTCACCTTTCTCGGGTTGATCGGCGCACCATCCTGGCGCACGGCCGAAAAACGCGCGATCGATCAGGCGACACGCTGGCTCGACCGCATCGGCCTGCTGGAGCGCGCCGACGAGGCGGCCGGAAATCTGCCTTACGGCGATCAGCGCCGTCTCGAAATCGCGCGCGCCATGTGCACCGAACCGGCATTGCTGTGCCTCGACGAGCCGGCCGCCGGGCTGAACGCGCGAGAGAGCGCAGCCCTCAGCGAGCTGTTGCTCTCGATCCGCGCCGGGGGAACCTCCATCCTTCTGATCGAGCACGACATGTCGGTGGTGATGGAGATTTCCGACCACATCGTGGTGATGGATTATGGCGTCAGGATCGCCGAAGGCGCGCCGCAGGATATCCGTGACGATCCCAAGGTGATCGCGGCCTATCTCGGCGCCGACGAAGACGAAGCCATTGCTGTCATGGAGGGCGGAACGTGACCGCGCCTTCCGCCGCGCCCATGCTCGCGATCCGCAGCCTTCGCGCCGCCTACGGCAAGATCGAGGCGCTGAAGGGCGTCGATCTCGACATAAGCCCCGGCGAGATCGTCGCCCTGATCGGAGCCAACGGCGCCGGCAAATCGACGCTGATGATGACGATCTTCGGCAAGCCGCGCGCCCGCGCCGGATCGATCCTGTTCGATGGCCGCGATATCACCGATGTGCCAACCCACGAAATCGCACGGCTGCGCATCGCGCAATCGCCCGAGGGGCGGCGGATCTTCCCGCGCATGAGCGTGGCGGAGAACCTGCAGATGGGCGCCGACGCGACCGACAGCAGCGAGATTGACCGGACCGCCGGGCTTGAGCGCGTGCTGACGCTGTTTCCGCGGCTGAAGGAGCGCATGAGCCAGCGCGGCGGCACCTTGTCGGGCGGCGAACAGCAGATGCTGGCGATTGGGCGAGCGCTGATGAGCCGCCCTCGTTTGCTGATGCTGGACGAGCCCTCGCTGGGCCTGGCCCCGCTGATCGCCCGCCAGATTTTCGACGCCATCCGCACCCTGAACCGGCAAGACGGCCTCACCGTGCTGATCGTCGAGCAGAACGCCAATCATGCCCTGAGGCTGGCCCATCGCGGCTATGTCATGGTCAACGGTCTGATCACCCTCAGCGGAACAGGCGTGGAATTGTTGCAGCGCCCGGAGATCCGCGCCGCCTATCTGGAAGGCGGAAGGCGGGGGTAACGCCGACGACGGCCCGTTCGGAGTCCATTTGCCCGAAATTTGCCGATGACTTCGCGGCAAAATCAGCCGACAATCGCCCTGATTTTCGAACCCGGCGGTCTGCCGGCGACTTCCCCATGGCGAACTAACCGCGAGGACCTCTCATGAAATCACTAAAGCTCATCGGCCTGGCATTGGGCGCGTCGCTTGCGCTGTCGACGGCGGCGTTGGCGCAAGACATCACGATCGCTGTGGCGGGCCCGATGACCGGCGGCGAATCCGCATTCGGCCGCCAGATGAAGAACGGCGCCGAACAGGCGGTGAAGGATTTCAATGCCGCCGGCGGCGTGCTCGGCAAGAAACTCGCGCTGGATGTCGAGGACGACGCCTGCGATCCCAAGCAGGCGCGCTCGGTGGCGGAAAAGATCGCCAGCGCAAAAATCCCGTTCGTCGCCGGCCACTATTGCTCGTCGTCGTCGATCCCGGCGTCGGAAGCCTATGC
>JBAVEE010001041.1:0-3621 GCA_049587575.1 Bradyrhizobium sp. | reverse complement strand
CCGAAGGCTCGCCGATCGACGAAGTCGTTGTCAACGGCGCGCTGCGTCGGCTGCGCCCCGTGCTCCTCACTGCGAGTATTACTGCTTTCGGGCTGGTGCCGCTATTGTTTGCGAGCGGACCCGGCTCGGAGGTTCAGCGGCCGTTGGCCATAGTCGTCACGGGGGGCCTGGTCAGTTCGACGCTGCTGACTTTGATTATCCTGCCGCTTCTCTATAGACGTTTCGGCGTACCTAAAAAGTCGGCCGTGTCATGACCGAGAAGCTCGTCCAGTTGACCCTGGTGGCGCCTCGGGATCAAGAGGAACATCTCGTTGAGATTCTGCTGGAGCATGACGCGGCTGCCGTTACCGGCTTTACGACGCGCGAGATCAGTGCATTTGGCTCGCACGTCCTGTTCCGGGACAATGCCGAGCAGATCAGGGGACGTGTCCGCCGCGTCGAGTTTAAAATGCTGCTCCCGGCCTCGGATGCCTACGATTTGGTTGAACATTTACGCAAAACGGTTTCGAGCCCGGGCATCAGTTTTCAGATCGGCCCGGTCGAAGCAGCGGGGGACGTCAGTTGAGCGCTGAGCGGTCGAGGGCCGGCTTTGCAGCCCGAAACATCGGACGTGCCACGCTTGCCGGCGTGGCGGCGCTGGTTGCGGGCTGTGCTCAATACACTTCCGAGCCGATTGTTCCGGCCGAAACCGCGATCAAATTGGATTCGCGCTCGCTGGGCGATCCGCGGTTGCGAGCCTTTGTGGCGAATTTCTCGCCGCGACGGATCTCCGCTGTGGGCAGCGTGAAGTCCTGGGGTCTTACGGAACTGACCTATGCCGCTCTCTACTATCACCCCAATATCGAAATCGTGCGGTCAAGATTTGCTGCGGCTCAGGCGGCCATCGTCACTGCCGGCCAGGTGCCGAATCCATTTCTTCGCATTACGCCGACATATCACGGTGTGATTACCGTACCATCGCCTTGGACGGTGGGACCGGCAATCGACTTTTTGATCGAGACTGCCGACCGGCTTCCCATCCGCGTTGCCCAATCTGAATCGCTCGCGGAAGCGGCGCGGTACGACGTTGAAACCGCGTCCTGGCAGGTTCGTGCCGGCGTCCGATCCGCGCTGCTGAAACTCTGGGGTGCCGAGAGCCGTCTTGGGGTTGTCCAGCGTCGACAGTCTCTTCAGGAGCAACTCGTCAATCTCCTGGAGCGGGGGTTTTCCGCAGGACAAATCTCTGCTCTGGACATAGCGAGAGAACGAACGAACCTGAATCAAATGAAGATTACGACAGCGGAAACGGTTCGGCAGGTGGCGGAAGCGCGGGCCGAGCTTGCGACGGCCGTCGGGGTACCTCTGGAGGCGTTGCAGGCGGCAAACCTGACATTTTCCGCATTTACCGAGACGCGGAAAATTCCCGGAACGACGCGTTCCCTGCGTGATTATGCGCTGCGCAACAGGAGCGACATCAAAGGCATGCTGGCTACGTATGAGGCCTCGCAGTCGGCCCTGCAATTGGAGGTAAGCCGTCAATTTCCCAACGTCACCCTGGGGCCGGGCTACACATTCGATCAAGGCGATAATCTATATACCCTGGCCGTGGGTGCTGAACTCCCGATTTTCAACCAGAACCAGGGGCCTGTCGCCGAAGCCCTCGCCCGGCGACACGAAAGCGCCGCTCGCTTCCTGGCGCTTCAGGCGCAGATCATGGGTAGCATCGATCGGTCCGTCGCCATCTATCGCACCACCACAAAGGTGCTGGCACAGGCGGACGCGCTTGTCGTCGAACAACGCAGGCGCCAGCAGGAGGTCAAGCGCGCGTTCGATGCGGGAGAAGTGGACAGGACTTCGCTTGCACTTGCCGACATGGAACTTTTGACGATGGAGCTTTCCCGATTGGACGTCGTCATCCAGCAAAAGCAGGCGATTGAACTCCTGGAGGATGCGCTGCAACGTCCGTTTCTGGATTCGAGCGTTGTTCTGCGGCCCGGTTCACTGTGACGAGGGATTCCATTTTTGGCGCCTTTTGGGTTGCCTGCGGGATGTTTTCAGCGCCGCTGCCTGAATGTGCAATCTAGGACCGCAAGGATCTGAGAGAAGCCGGCAGGTGGCTCATGAGTTTTGCAAATTCGCCCGGATCGAGTTTTTGCCAGAGCGCCTCGAACACTCCGCGGCTAACGGTCAGCGCATCGACCGGGAATGGTGGCGGCAATTCCTTCAAAACGTGACCGGCAAATTCGTCGATGTGGCGATCTTTCACCGGTTTTCCGGCTATGCGCCAGCCTTCATAGTAGATGCCGCGCACCAGCATCGGAAGCTGGGCGCCGAAATGAACCGCGACCTCCGGTGGCAACCTGTCGCGTAACGCATGTAATACAGCCCGCAAGGCGACGTATGAATCGTGGCGATCAAGCTGAAGCTGCTCGGCGACGGCGTTGAGCCGGACATTGGTCTCCTGAACGGTGTGATCGAGGACGGCGAGGCCCGAGGTGCTCATGACGTTCTCCGTTCAAAAGAGAGAGGTTTTTGGGCGGCTATAATCTGCTTGTCGCGGAGGGGTCGGCTTGATGTACCTCAAGCTGCATTTCCAACGAAAGCGCCAGGAATAAGGAATAAGTGTTCTGTGATAACGCCGCAGCGGGAATCGCGGCGCCTTTAGGCGCCTGCCACGCTTACGCTTTATGCTGCAGCAATCCACGCGCTGTGGCCGGCTGCAAAACGACATCACCTGTTACCGCTCCCGATGGCTCCACGACCAGCACGGGAACTTGCCGCGCCGCGGCAATCGCCGAAACCGTTCGATTCGTGAAGGCGCCACGGGTCGTGACAATCAGCCGCTCCTGAATCTGGCGGAAGGCGAGGGCACAGGCCGCCGGGTCGGCCAGACCTGAGCGGCCCGCCGCGACACGCTTAATTATAAGGCCGGCACTGGCGGCGAGCTTTCGCAGGCGCGTGTCATCAATATTGCGGCCACCGCGCGGCCCTGACCGACAAGACCGTCGACTGGCCGCAACTCCGTCGTCGTTGAAAACGTGAGGCCCGATAGATCGGCGGGGCGACAGAGTTGTCCGGCCGTTAGCGGTTGAACGGATTTATCTTCACTGATGACGGCAGCGTCCACTTGATAATGCTCCTGACTTTCCGGTGCATTTCAGGTGAAGTGACGGCGGATGCCTTGACGTGCATCAAGGTTGGCAGCGCATCGGGAGATCGATCATTGTCCCAATATCCTGCCCGCCGGGGTGTGGGGCAGCCGGAGGGCATCGGCCACGGCGCGACAGGTGACCTTGCCATCGTGCACATTGAGCCCGTTCTCAAAATGCGGATCGTCGATCAATGCCCGAGGGAAGCCTTTGTCCGCGAGCGCCAAAATGAATGGACGCGTGGCATTGTCGAGGGCAAATGTCGACGTTCGTGGTACGGCGCCGGGCATGTTTGCTACGCAGTAATGCACCACGCCGTTGACCACGAAGGTCGGCTGTGAATGTGTCGTCGGCCGAGAGGTTTCAGCGCAGCCGCCTTGATCGATCGAGACATCGACGATGACGGAGCCTGGCTTCATGGCCGCGACAGTCCCTGCCGAGATGAGTTTTGGCGCGGCTCCGCCCGCGACCAAGGCGGCTCCTATGACGACGT
>JBAVEE010001040.1:0-1613 GCA_049587575.1 Bradyrhizobium sp. | reverse complement strand
ACTCTGGCCCAAATGCAAGGTGAGTATGCGGCACATCCTCACGGCAAGCCGGAGCAGAATCTCCGCAATCTGACGAACGCCATTCAGGTGATGTTTGCCGACATGGCAGCCGGTTTGGCCTGCACCCGGTTCGGTTGACTCTAGGTTAAGCTAATCCGGCCTTCCGCTCGAACTCCATAGGGCTCATATAGCCGTTCGTCGAATGCCGGCGTTTCGGATTGTAGAAGCGTTCGATGTAGTCGAACACATCGGCCTTCGCCTCATCCCGCGATCGGTAGATTTTACGCGCTGTTCGTTCGGTCTTGAGCGACGAGAAGAAGCTCTCCATCGCCGCGTTGTCCCACACGTTGCCCGAGCGGCTCATCGAGCAGACGACGCCGTGATCGGCCATCAGCCGCTGGAACTGCTCGCTGGTGTACTGGCTCCCGCGGTCGGAGTGATGCACCAGCGCATCGGGCTTGCCCCGCCGCCAGATCGCCATCACCAGGGCATCGGTGACGAGTTGCGCGGTCATCGCCGTGTTCATCGACCAGCCGACCACGCGCCGGGAGAACAGATCGACGACGGCGGCCACATAGAGCCAGCCTTCCGCCGTCCACACATAAGTGAAGTCGGCGATCCATTTACGGTTCGGCGCAGGCGCTTCGAAGCTGCGGTCGAGTACATTCGGAGCGACGGCGGAAGCCTGCCGCTCGCCCAGATCCGGCGGAAGGCGACGCCGTCGCGGGCGCGCTCGCAGAGCCTGCTGCCGCATCAATCGCTCGATCCGGTGCAATCCGCACGACACGCCTTCGGCCAGAAGGTCGTGCCAGACGCGCCGGGCGCCATAAGTCCGGTCGCTGGCCAGGAAGCTTAAGCGAACCTTCGCGCCCAGCTCTTCATTGTTCTGACTGCGCCGACTGCGCGGCCGTGTCAGCCAGGCATAGAACCCCGCCCGCGAGACACCGAGCGCCCCGCACAACCAATTCGCCGGCCAGATGCCCCGGTGCTTCGCGATGAAGGAGAACTTCACGTCGATTCCTTCGCGAAGTAGGCCGCGGCTTTTTTTAGGATATCGCGCTCGGCCTTCAGCTTGATCACCTCGCGCTTGAGCCGCGCGATCTCGGCCTGTTCGGGCTTCATCTGGCCGTGGCCGGGGAAGGCCTGTGCCGGGTCAACGGCAAAATCCTTCACCCACTTGCGCAGCACGTTCTCATGCACACCGAGATCGTGCGCGGCCTGTTTCACCGCAACGCCTCGTTCCCTGACCAGCCTCACCGCCTCAAGCTTGAACTCGCGTGTAAACTTCCGCCTTTCCATGACCCACCTCCGGTTCCATTAAAACACCTAACTTGGTGTCTTCGGAACCGGGTGCAGGCCAATTCCCGCAAGGCTGGCGCGTGGTGGCCGCCCACGTCAGCCTGCTGGAAGCGCCGAAATAAGCGTCGCCCGGGCACGCACCCCTCAAAGCGCCGCCACCGTCTGCACTTCGATCAGCAGCGGCTCCTGCACCAGCCGGTCGATCATCAACAGCGTGTTGGGTGGGGAGGCGCCGTTCGCGAACATCTTGGGGAATTCGCGCTGGCGATAGGCCATGAACTTGGGAAGGTCCTGCGAGTGCACCAGGTAGGTGG